>JBCDFK010000107.1:0-6921 GCA_039178065.1 Pseudomonadota bacterium
ATCGGAAATGCCAAAGCGAAGATGGAAAAGGCATCGCGAACAAAAACCGTCTTTTCCGCCGCCTTGGCACCTGGTTCATCTTCGTGCTGCAGAACAACAAAACTCGTCATGAAATTTTCAATCTACGGCTTAGCCGTTCAACGTGCCTTTAGTCGACGGAACCGCATTTGCTTGACGCTGATCAATTTCCAACGCAACGCGCAAAACACGTGCAACCGCTTTGAAACAAGTCTCAGCAATATGGTGGCTGTTAGCCGCATAAAGATTTTTTACATGCAATGTGATGCCTGCATGTTGTGAGAGAGCCTGGAAAAACTCACGCACTAATTCGGTATCAAATGTTCCAATCTTTGGTGCCGTAAACTCGACATTCCAAACCAGGAAAGGTCTGCCTGAAACGTCGATCGCAGCAAATGTCAACGCCTCATCCATGGCCAAGTCAATTGACGCATAACGCGTTACGCCGCGGCGATCGCCCAAAGCTTTATTAATCGCCTGACCGATTGCGATGCCACAATCTTCAACCGTGTGGTGATCATCAATGTGAAGATCGCCCTTGGCTGTTACATTCATATCGATCAATGAATGACGCGAAAGCTGCTCAAGCATATGATCAAAGAAACCCGACCCCGTTTGGATCGTGTTCTTGCCTGTGCCATCCAGATCAATTGACACCGCAATATCAGTCTCATTTGTCTTGCGGCTTATCTCTGCCGTACGCGTCGCCATAATTTAGTTCCTGTCTTCAATTCGTCCGCTCTTACCAAGGCTAGGCACGAATTGCCAGCCTAAGTGATTGCAATGGTTTGCAATTGCGCGCGCCATGCTTACATAAATGTACTTAAGATTTTGATGAAGGAAAAAACATGACAACGATTGTGACCGTTCGAAAGGGCGACAAAGTTGTAGTGGCGGGCGATGGCCAGGTTAGTCTTGGTCAAACCGTAATGAAAGGCAATGCCCGAAAAGTAAGACGCATCGGCAAAGGCGGTAGCGTTATCGCTGGTTTTGCGGGCGCAACTGCTGATGCATTTACTCTATTGGATCGCTTGGAACGCAAGCTGGAACAATATCCAGATCAGTTAATGCGTGCCTCTGTTGAACTCGCCAAGGATTGGCGCACCGACAAGTATTTGCGCAACTTGGAAGCAATGATGATCGTTGCGGATAAATCAACGACATTGTGCGTAACTGGCAATGGCGATGTGCTTGAACCAGAACATGGAGTGATGGCCATTGGCTCTGGCGGCAATTATGCGTTGGCAGCGGCGCGTGCACTGCACGATACGGATCATGACGCCGAGGAGATTGCGCGTCGCGCAATGAAGATAGCGGGCGAAATCTGTGTTTACACCAATGATGATCTGGTCATCGAAACAATTGATGCAGAAAACAGATAAGCTCATATCTTTCCGACCAGTCGTTGCGGCTGATGTACCCATGCTTCGCGGCTGGATGGTGCAGGACCATTGGCGCGAATGGTGGGGAGAGGTTGAAACTGAACTCGGATATATCGTCGACATGATTGAAGGCCGCGATACAACGCGGCCCTTCATTTTTCAGCTCGACGGTGAAGACATTGGTTACATTCAATATTGGACAATTGGCGATAATCTATTCGAGCCTTGGCTCAGCCAAGCGCCATGGATGACAGAACTACCCGCAGATGCGATTGGCGTCGATTTATCCATCGGAGAGAACGACGGCATTTCCAAGGGTGTTGGTTCGGCAGTACTTAGAGCGTTTACAGAAAACCTTTTGCGTGAAGGTTTCAAAAATATAACTATCGATCCAGATTGCCGGAACAAACGTGCCGTGCGTGCGTATGAAAAAGCAGGATTTAGAAGGATTGAATCACTATTTGGCAAAACCGGTGACACATTGCTCATGCAATTTGATGCAAATTCGGTCATAGAAGACTGAATCGCCATAAGAGGGCCTGAAGTGATTGATCAAGAACACCTAGATGAAGCTGAGCGCCGTGGCATAATCACGCCAAACCAAAACGCTCAATTGCGCGCGCTTGCTCAGGAACCATTGCGTGCTGCGCATGAGCCCGAGCCTCAGCCAGTCAATGATGAAGATTTGCGCCTTGTCGGTGGCGGCAATGACTTGTTTGTCACGGTTGGAGTTCTGCTTCTATTTGCAGGAACGCTGTTTGGATTGGGTGCATTCTTTGAGGATGCCGTCAGCACAACGACCGTCATTATCGCAGTGCTGATTTGGCTTGTTGCGGAATTTATAACTCGACAGCACCGCATGAAGTTGTCTTCAACGGTCTTGGGTGTCGGATTTATCATGTGCATCACAACGCTGCTTGCGATCTATCTCGGTGAACAAGTGGATTTTGCCGCGATTGAGGAAAATCCAATTTTAGCGCTCAGTCTGCGTCCAGTCATTGGTTCCTATGGCAGCATGTTTTTTGGCGGTATTGCGCTTGCGGCGGTAGTGTACTTTTGGCGGTTCAGAGTCCCAATTATGGCCGCAGCAATTGCCCTTAGCCTCACTGGCCTCGCATTTCTTTGGACGATACTATTCTTCTATGATGGTGTTACCGAGGGGCGCGTTGAAATGCCAACGATGGAGGTCATACCGCTGGTTTTGGAACGGGCGCTTTATATTCCGCTCCTGTGCGGCATGGTGGTTTTCAGCGTCGCAGTCTTGTTTGATCTAAGAGATCGCGAGCGTTTCACCGTGTGGTCGGATTGTGCTTTTTGGCTGCATGTTATTTCAGCGCCCTTACTAGTGCATCCACTGTTTATCCTTGCCACGGGCCAAGATGTCGTACTGGGTGAAATCGAGCCAGGAACAAATGCTTCAATCATGCTCGGCGTTCTTATTGTAGCATTTGTTTACATTGCACTGGCAATTGATCGCCGTTCGTTGCTGATACCAACGCTGGCTTACTTTGGTTCGCTGGGCGTCTATTATATGGTTGAACGCACCGCAAACTCGACAGGCGTGCCGCCTTTTGCCATGATATTACTGGTGATTGGCTTGTTGGTGATCATGTTTGGTGCTGGCTGGCAGCGTATCCGCGCCTTGATTGTTCGCCCTACCCTCCCCACATCTGTGGTCACGAAACTGCCCCCAATAAAAGTGTGAAGCTAACATGACTAATTTTTCTCCTCGCGAAACCGTGTCAGAACTCGACCGATTTATTATCGGCCAAAAAGACGCAAAACGAGCTGTGGCGATTGCCCTGCGCAACCGCTGGAGGCGCTTGCAATTGGACGATAGCTTGCGCGAAGAGGTGATGCCGAAAAACATTCTGATGATTGGCCCAACAGGCGTGGGTAAAACCGAAATTTCGAGACGTTTGGCCAAACTGGCAGGTGCGCCATTTATTAAAATCGAAGCAACCAAATTTACAGAAGTTGGCTATGTTGGCCGCGATGTTGAGCAAATCATCCGAGATCTTGTGGAGATCGGTATAGGCCTTGTACGCGAGAAAAAACGCGAAGAAGTGAACGCTAAAGCTCATGTAAATGCGGAAGAACGAGTTCTGGATGCGCTGGTTGGCTCGACCTCAAGCCCTGCAACACGCGACAGCTTTCGCAAGAAATTGCGTGAAGGCACGCTAGACGACAAAGAAATTGAAGTTGAAGTAGCCGACACCGGCACGCCCGGCGGCTTTGAAGTGCCCGGCATGCAAGGCGGTATGGGCATGATCAATATTGGCGAAATGATGGGTAAGGCCTTTGGTGGCCGAACTAAGAAGATCAAAACCACCGTACGCGATAGCTATAAGCACCTCGTCAATGATGAGTCAGACAAACTTTTGGACGAAGATCAGCTTGTTCAGGAAGCCATCGCATCCGTTGAAAATGACGGAATCGTCTTTCTTGATGAGATCGACAAGATTGCGGCTGGCAACGAGCGTTCAGGCGCCGGCGTTAGCCGCGAAGGTGTGCAGCGAGACCTTCTGCCTCTTGTTGAAGGAACAACGGTTGCAACAAAACATGGCCCTGTAAAGACTGACCATATTTTGTTTATAGCGTCAGGCGCCTTTCACATCGCAAAACCGTCGGATTTGCTACCAGAGCTTCAAGGTCGACTTCCTATTCGCGTGGAACTGCGCGCTCTAACAAAAGAAGACTTCAAGCGCATTTTAACCGAAACCGAGGCGAGCCTCATCCGGCAATATATCGCATTGATGAGTACCGAAGATGTGACACTTGAGTTCACCGATGATGCAATTGATGAACTTGCGGGCATTGCTGTTGATCTGAACGATACGGTTGAAAACATTGGTGCGCGACGCCTGCAAACGGTTATGGAAAGGGTGCTTGATGACATTTCATTCGAAGCGCCTGACAAATCTGGTTCCGAATTTAAGATCGATGCGGAATATGTTCGGAAAAATGTAGGTGAGATGGCGAAAAACGCAGATCTGTCTCGGTTTATTCTGTGACCAAAAAAACACGCTTACCATTAATAGCATTTACGTCACTCGACACCGCCCCTGGCATTTTCTATTGCTGATTGAAGCCTTTCATGCTCTTTGAAGTAAAGGAATACCTCTTAGAGTGTGATCGGCTCAATTTGAGAATCTTGGTCGGATCATAAATATGAGCGGGTCGTATCAAAAATCGGCTATATTCGCCTTTGCTAGCGCATTGGCCGGTTCCGTGCTGCTTTCGAGCCCTGCACAAGCGCTCGTAAAGTTAGATCCAGGGAACCAGAATAGCGAACAACCGGCCATTCCTGGTGCATCCAAGAACCGGACAAAAGCGCTCAAAACAAGTTTCGATAAAAAATATCAAAAAGTCTTGCGACTGCTGCAAAATGACAAAAGACTTATTGCCGATATTAAATCGACATCTAAGAAATTTGACATTGATCCGATCCATATGATCGGCGCCATTGTCGGAGAGCACACTTACAATGTTGATGCGCTGGACCGAGCTCAAAGCTACTACATAAAAGCACTTTCATATGTGAAATCAGACATTGATTTTGAATATGATGGGGAGACTATTTCAGAGTTTGTTGAACGGCCACAATTCGAACCGTGTTTAGAATTTGAAACCAGCCTCGCCCTGTGGACTTGCCGAGAGAACATATGGAACGCTGAATTTCGCGGCAAGAAGGTTGATGGAACCGCTTATCCCAATAATCGCTTCAGTGCTGTTTTCTTCCAGCCCTTTTATGCCGGACAAACATTTGGCATAGGTCAGCTTAACCCTCTAACGGCATTGATGATGACCGATAAGGTGAGCGAAGTGACTGGTTCAAGAAAGATCGATGTAGCCGATGGCAAGGCGGTTTATGGGACAATTATGGATCCCAAGAAAACGCTTCCATATATCGCAGCCACATTGGCTAGTTCAATCGATGCTTACAAAAGCTATGCGGGGTTCGACATATCTGCGAATCCTGGCATCACGGCAACGCTTTATAATACGGGAAGTCCAATAGCCCGCGCCCAGGCATTGCTTGAAAAAAATAAAAAGAGAATCGCGCAAGGCGAGACTCCAATTATGCCGCAAGAAAACTATTATGGCTGGCTGATCAATGACCGAGAGGAAGAGCTAAGGTCGCTCTTTTAGCTCGTCATTCACGCGGCAGGTATTTGGGTTCCGCTACGTTATTGCGAATTGCTGCATCGAGCCGAATGCGCAGATCTTCGATGCTTTCATCAGACAAAACATCGATACCAGAAGCTAGGAGGTTAGCGAGTTCTGTCGCTCTGGGAGAGAGACCGGCGGTATCAATAGTCACCCGAGGCGCAGAACGTAGAGCAAGGCCTTGGAGTTCGTCTGCTTCATCCCAAATGATATTGAGCGATGATATTATCTGCTGAACCAAAATCCACCTTGGTGTGCCGCGTTTTCCATGCTCAAGCGCTGATAGGTAAGCCGCTGAAACGCCAATTTTCTTTGCAAGCTCTTTTTGGGTCATGTCTCGCTCGGCACGCAATTCACGCAGGCGTTCTCCAAATGGGGTCATTGGTTCCTCCTATCGCAATCGACGAAGGCGGACATAAAAAGCGCCATCTCCGCCGTGATTTCTGCTCGCCGCCTGGTAGCCATTTACAATGGATGAGAAGGCCGGCGTATTGAGCCAGATCGGCAACATTCGTTTTAGAACTCCCTCACTGGTTGGAGAGCCACCTTTGCCAGTAATGACCAATACATGGCGATGACCAAGTTCGCGCGCCTGATAAAGAAAACTCTGAAGACGCGATATTGCCTGTGCTTGGGTCATATCATGCAGGTCGATTTGGCTATCAATTGCAACCCGCCCCTTGGCAATTTTTCTGTAAACAGGTTTGTCCAAATGTGCCGCGATGGGCGCCGGTGTTGGCATGGGCTTGTGTTTGGACTTTGAGGCCGAGCTTGAACTAGCGGTCGGTTTTGCTGTTTGTGCCGCAGAGCGCGCAGCTCGAAGGTTCACCGTGTTTGCGGGCGCCGATTTAATTGGCTGCTTCATTAGCGAGGCCATCTCTTCAACCAGCTCTTGAGACTTTTCTGACTGGATGTCGATTGGTTGTATTGGGGTTACCGTGCGCGTTACCAGGTTCCAGAGCAGCTTTTCATCCGTTCTGAGTTCGCGTTGAGATGTCGATTTTTTCTTTCTCATGCGGCTTGAACTCTGTTTGGATCAAATGCACCGGTTTTCGGAATCAATACGGTGAATTTGCATGGCGAATTAACCGCGCCAGCCAGCTCTCCCGCATCACCCCCCGATCCGAAGAATATATCTCCGCGGGCTGGTCCCACGATTGCGGTTCCGGTTTCTTGGGCAATCATAAGGCGCGAAAATGGTTTTCCATTTACATTTTCGGCGTTCACAAAGATTGGCGTTCCAAATGTATGAATGAGCCTATCGACAGCCAATGAACGCCCAGCGGTCAATGGCACTTTGGCGGCGGCAATGGGCCCCAAATCTGGATTCGTATCACTGGATTGTTTGAAG
>JBCDFK010000108.1:0-6866 GCA_039178065.1 Pseudomonadota bacterium
GCGAAGGTTGGCACCCTCTAGAACTCGGTTTTCAATCTCGTTGTCGATCAAAATCTCTTCAACGGATTCTGGAGATCCAGCTTCAAGCTCAGCGATTTTCTCATTTACGCGATCTTCGACCGATTTGCCTTTGTTTGATTCAGCTTTTTCGTCGGGCTTGATCACCTGCGGGCTATTGCCACCGCCAGATGATGAAGACGAAGAAGATGATCCGCCACCTTGCGTTACACCGCTTGCTGGCGCCGGAATTACAGTTGGCTCGGCAGCTTCGCCCTCAAACTCAATGAATACGACGGAGGGAAGCGACGAGTCTTCCAAAATTGAATAGTCTGCAAATGCTGGAACAACTGCTGCAACACTCAATGCGCTGGCTGCTGCGAGTAGTTTAGTGCGTGCGGTCATAATCTAATTCCCATTTCTGATTTGCTCGCATTTTAGCGAAAATGGGTTCACGAGGGGTTTTGAAGCGTGGTTAATCAAGCGCTAATAAAGTGCCGCCCCGTTTGGCGTTGCTGCGGCCAGATTTGCGCGATAAGACAGTCCGATGAATATGGCCCAGACAAACAATATTATGCCGGTGGATGATGAGGCTTTGGCGCGCGCACAGCAGTTGCTCGCCGATGGCCGCATAGTCGCATTGCCAACGGAAACGGTCTACGGGCTGGCAGCAGATGCCACCAATGGCGAAGCCGTTGCGCGTATATTTTCGGCCAAAGGCAGACCACAATTCAATCCGCTTATTTGCCATGTAAGCGGTGCGAAAATGGCCAAAGATTATGCGGATATAAATGAGCTTGCGCTTCGCCTGATCGAGGCGTTTTGGCCGGGACCACTGAGCCTCGTTTTGCCACTGAAAACGGACACTAAAATCCACCCATTGGTAAGCGCTGGATTGGACACAATTGCTCTTCGTCATCCCCAAGGTCTGATGGCCGAATTGGTCGCAAAAATTGGCCGGCCTCTGGCCGCGCCTAGCGCCAACGCATCGGGCAAAATCAGTCCTACTTCTGCCCACGCTGTTGAGCAGAGTCTGGGCGACAAAGTCGATCTGATTATCGACAATGGTGCTTGCTCCGTGGGGCTGGAAAGCACCATTGTTAAAGTAGAGAATCAACAACTGACTTTATTACGGCCTGGAAGTGTGACAATCGATGATCTGGAAAAAGTTAGTAAGATGAATCTGTTAGTGGCAGAAGCTGGCGGTTCGATTCAGGCGCCGGGTATGATGGCGTCGCATTATGCGCCCAATGCCCGTATGCGGCTCAATGCAAACTCACTCAATGACGGAGAGGCACTTTTGGCGTTTGGGCCCAATAGAATTGAACGCGCAGACAAAGCCATTGCCGTCCAAAATCTCTCGCCCTCAGGTAACCTGATAGAGGCAGCTGCGAACCTGTTTTCAATGATGAATGCACTAGACAATTTGGGTGCAAATTTCATTGCCGTCGAACCCATTCCAGAGCTCGGAATTGGCGTTGCAATTAATGACCGTTTGGCGCGCGCTGCAGCACCACGAGGTGGCGAAAATGGATGATGTTGTAAGGTCAAAATTCATCGCAATCGTTGGTGCTAAAAACGCCTTAACTAACGCGTCTGACATTGCGCCATATTTGACCGAATGGCGCGACAGCTGGAGCGGAAAATCATCGCTTGTCTTAAGACCCGGTTCGACCAGTGAAGTGGCGTCAATATTGAGTTTGGCCACCGAAACAAAAACACCCATTGTGCCTCAAGGTGGACATACGGGGCTGGTTGGTGGCGGCATGCCTGACATGTCGGGCAATGCAATTATTGTTTCAACCGCACGGCTGAATGCGATCCGAAATGTGGATCCTGCGGGCAACACAATGACCGTGGAAGCAGGCTGCATTTTGCAGAATATTCAGCAGGCGGCCGATGAGACCGAACGTCTATTTCCACTTTCGCTGGCTTCGCAGGGCACATGCCAAATTGGGGGAAACTTATCTTCCAATGCAGGTGGAACAGGTGCACTTGCCTATGGCGTCGCGCGCGACTTGGTATTGGGTCTTGAGGTGGTTTTGCCTACTGGCGAAATTCTGAGTGACCTAAATGCACTCAAAAAAGATAATACTGGCTACAATCTGCGAAACCTATTTATCGGTGCTGAAGGCACATTAGGCATCATCACGGGTGCTGTGCTTAAGCTATTTCCAAAGCCGAAAGGCACCGCAACCGCTTTTGTTGCTATGAACACGCCCGAAGATGCACTTGAGGTGTTCCAGATTGCGCGCGGTTTGGCTGGCCATTCGCTAACGGCATTTGAACTTATGCCGCGTTTGGGTGTTGAATTCGCAACAAAGCATATTGATGGCGTGCGCGATCCGCTTGATACGCCCTACCCCTGGTATGTGCTGCTTGAAATGTCGTCCGGTGAAAGCGAAGACCACGCGCAAGGCCTTTTGACCACTCTACTGGAAAGCCAAATGGAAGCTGGCACAGTGCTAGATGGCGCAGTTGCTGCGTCCGGCGCTCAATCAGCTGCATTTTGGAAGTTACGGGAAGCGCTGTCTGAAAGCCAAAAGCCTGAGGGTGGCTCCATTAAACACGATATATCCGTGCCTGTGCATGCTGTACCTGCCTTTATGGACGAAGCGGCCAAGGCGGTACTCGCCATTGAGCCCAATGCACGCTTGTGTTCATTCGGGCATTTGGGCGATGGAAACCTACACTACAATATATCACAGCCTGTTAGTGCAGAAAAACAGGCGTTTCTGGCGATGAGTGCGGCTATTACGCCAGCGGTTCATGGCGTTGCACTTAAATATGGTGGGTCGATATCCGCAGAACATGGCATTGGCCAAATGAAGCGTGATGAACTTGCAAAGGTGAAAGACCCGGTTGCACTGGGATTGATGCGCCGCATCAAGGTTGAGCTTGACCCTGCAGGTATTATGAACCCTGGCAAGGTAATTTAACCCTTCATCCACACTCCCTACCAAGACGTAACCGATGGTCTGAAATCGGTAACCATTTATAATATCAAACTTTTTTAACCCTGTCTGTTAGCAGGATATTTTCGCCTGTCCGGTAGTTTGGTTTTCGATGAGGTCTCGAAGAAGGCCCGTCATACAGGACTTAAAAACGAGAGACCCAAGAGGCTTAAGCCCGCGGCTCTTGAAGAAACAGGCGAGCGTCAAACATGGCACAGAGTGCACAGCCGGTGTGGGCCGGTCAGGAATTTCGGCTTGATCCGACACGGCTTCCTCAACAGGTAAGTTATGCAACGCGCGAAACCGGTGAAGCTGTGGAGATCACAGTCGACCGTCGTGGCGCAGTTCTTAAGCGTGCGATTGAAACCGGCGATGTTCCCTTCAACATTGCATTGCCGAACCAATCATTTCGTGGTGTCGCTGCCCGCGCGATGGAAACTGGTCCAGAGAGTTCCCTCATTACACTCGAACTATTGCACGAAGATGAGACACTTTGCGTTCCGCTTCGCGTGGGTCACGAGTTAGCAGAGATCGCCAAGGACTGGCAGTTGTGGTCTGAGCTATTATCATTGCCAATGATGATCGTCGACAATGATGGTGTCGCACGTAGTCTGGAAGACAGCGCCCGTACTGTTGTGATGAACGGACCGCATGATCGTCGTCATCATTCTATGTTTGCTGAACGTCGCCCGCGCTTTCTAGCACGCCGCCGTCTTGGCAATTTGGGCGTGCGCCTCACCGTTAGCGGCAAAGAGATTATAGCGCGTCACTAAGAAAAAATTGGCAGCAGACTTGCTGCCAATAACCCACCAAAAATCAACCACCCTACCAGCGTGTTTGACTTGAACAATGCAAGGCATTGATCCGCATTATCAATGTCGAGCACGATAATTTGTCTCGCTAAATGCACACTGCCAAACGCTAGTCCAAGATAGGCTGGCCAAGCAGCGCCCACCACAGCGAATGCAGCCGCAAATAGAATCAACATAGCAGCATAAAGCATTGATATTGCTAACTTTGTTTTATCGCCAAAAAGCAGTGCTGTCGAGCGAACACCCACCAATGCATCGTCTTCTTTGTCTTGATGAGCATAAATTGTGTCGTAACCGATGGTCCAAAATATGCAACCGACATAGAGTAAAATCGGTGCCAGCGACAGGCTCTCATACACCGCTGCCCACCCCATTAATGCGCCCCAAGAAAACGCAAATCCCAAGAACAATTGCGGCCAGTTGGTGATGCGTTTCATGAATGGATAAATCGCCACTGGCAACATCGAACACAGACCGACAATGATTGCAAAAGTTGGAAATTGCAGCAGCACTAAAAGGCCCACAAGCAGCTGCGCTACTAAAAATATTTTGGCTTGAAACCGTGTAACTTGGCCTGAAGGCAGTGGTCGCGACCGGGTGCGCGCAACTTGATTGTCGATGTTCTGATCAACCAAATCATTGTACGTGCACCCTGCCCCGCGCATGGCGATCGCGCCAATCAGGAATAAAATAATATGAAATGGATTGAGCAATTGTGCCCAAATCGGCATCGCTTCGCCAGCGCGCGCGAGCGGCGCCAAAGCTGCAGACCACCAACACGGCCATAACAGTAACCACCAACCAATTGGACGATCCCAGCGCGCCAATTGAGCATAAGGCCAAGCGCCACGCGGCAGCAATTTATATGTCCAATGACCCGAGGGTGCATCGGCGACCCGGCCTTGAGCCTTGTTGGTTTGTACATTCTCCATACCCATCTGGTGACAATAGGTGGACAAAAGGTCAAGAGCGTTCGCCAATCTTGACCTGTGACACGTCACCGCTTAGCCAGATCGCAACAAGTGGAGATGGCGATGAATGTGCTTTTAATTGGCTCGGGTGGACGCGAACATGCATTGGCATGGAAATTGGCGCAGTCGCCTTTATTGAACACACTGTTCTGCGCACCGGGGAACCCTGGCATTGCTGATGTGGCGACCAATGCAGTTATCGATATTGCCAACCATCAAGCGGTTATCGATTTTTGCAGAATCCAAAATATCGAGCTCGTCGTTGTTGGCCCCGAGGCGCCATTGGTGGACGGTTTGGCGGATAGTCTGCAACAAGCCGGCATCGCAACATTCGGTCCATCCGCAAAAGCGGCACAATTGGAAGGATCAAAGGGTTTTACTAAGGATCTTTGCGCTAAATACGACATTCCCACCGCTGCCTATGAACGTTTCAACAACGCGCCAAAAGCAAAGGCTTATATTCGCGCTCAAGGCGCACCAATCGTGATCAAGGCCGACGGCCTTGCTGCGGGCAAAGGTGTCACTGTCGCAATGACACTTAGCGATGCAATGGATGCCATTGATGATTGTTTTGAAGGTGCATTTGGCGATGCCGGCGCAGAGGTTGTTGTTGAAGAATTCATGCAAGGTCCAGAAGTTAGCTTCTTTTGCGTCTCTGATGGCAAAATCGCCCTTCCGCTAACCTCTGCGCAAGACCATAAGCGGGTGGGCGAAGGCGATACGGGGCCAAATACAGGCGGTATGGGCGCTTATTCTCCGGCGCCGTTGTTTACGCCAGAAATGCAAGAAGATGTTATGGCACGCATCATCGAACCAACCATGCGCGGTATGGCTGAGATGGGCTGTCCCTTCCAAGGCATCCTATATGCGGGCTTAATGGTCACCGATCAGGGCCCAAAGCTGATTGAGTATAATGCACGCTTTGGCGATCCTGAGTGCGAAGTGATGATGCTGCGCATGGCCAACGACTTGCTGCCGGTACTTAAAGCTGCTGCAAATGGTGATCTGAGCCAAGCGCAAATTGCTTGGCACAATAATTCTGCGATGACCGTCATTATGTGCGCACCCAACTATCCATCGACGCCGGAGAAAGGCTCTGTGATATCAGCGCTGGATAAGGTCGATGCAATGGAAGATACCCAAGTATTCCATGCGGGAACTGCGATGAAAGACGGCAAACTGATTGCGAATGGCGGTCGAGTATTGGCAGTTTGTGGAGTTGGGTCGGATGTAAAATCAGCGCAAGAAAGAGCCTATGCTGGCATAAATGCGGTTGATTGGCCCGAGGGATTTTACCGAAAAGATATTGGCTGGCAGGTGATTTAGGTGTCCTCGCCTGCTCCTTTTGATTGAATGGGCTTTACTTTAACTATCTGTTTTTTATACTAATTTTTCTCATCTTCAGTTTCCTTTCGTGCAACATTGCCAATTTGTAATCCACATTACCATTTTCTAATTTGAAATCTGAGCCTTCAACTCCGATCTTCGTTTCATCAAACAAGATTGAAGGAAAAGAAATGTTGAAGTCTAAAAAGAAAGTATTGGTAATCGGCGGTGTTGTTGTTGCGCTGATGGGGTCAGCTGCATTTGCAATGAAAGGTCATTCACACGAAGATCGTGCCGCGTGGGCAAACGAACGTGTGGCTAGTTACCTTGAGCTTGATGGTGCCCAACAAGAAGCTTTTTCAAAAGTAACAGATTCATACTTGGAAATTCGCGGCACAGGGCCAGAGTTTCTTTTGGATCTCTCCGGCAAACTACAAGAGTTGGCTGCTGATAACACGTTGACAACAGATGAAGTGGACGAACTTCGCGAGCAAATCAAAGCTGAATTTGATCGCCGTGCTGATCTGATTGTTCCAGAATTCGTTGATTTCTATAACGGACTTGATGATTCACAACGGGACACTGTAATGGCCCGTCTTGAAAAAATGAGCGAACGTATCAGCGAGAGAAACGATCGCTACCAAGCTCAATAAGTCGAATTGAGCGCTAGCAACGAATGGAGCGGCAGTGCCTAAACTGGCATTGTCGCTTTCTGATATACGCGAACCCCTTTCGAAAACAGGTATTGTGCGCCGTAAAGCACTTGAACCTCCGTATTGTGCACTATTTGATTTTCATATTGCCAA
>JBCDFK010000109.1:0-6837 GCA_039178065.1 Pseudomonadota bacterium
AAATTCTGCAATGCAGGCAATTGGATGTCTTGCCATGCGTGCTTGTCACACAAACAATTGCCCGGTGGGGATCGCAACGCAAAAACCGCATCTCGTAGCCCGGCTGCAGGCGGAAAAGTCGGCGAAGCAATTGGCTAACTTTTTTGAAGCATCGGTTGAATTGATGCAGGTTATGGCGCGCGCTTGCGGCCATGATCATTTGTCTAAGTTCAACCTCGATGATCTCACAACGTGGAAACAAGACATGGCTGCATTGTCCGGTGTCGCCTATGGAGGCGTGGCACAAGGAGCGAGTTCATGAGTGCTTCAGAACTAGATTGGTTTTCAGTTGGTCGGGTTGAGGAACTGCCAGAGGGCCGCGTCAAAACGGTAACAGCGCGCACAACTTCAGTTTGTCTGGTGCATTTTGATGGTCAGTGGGCTGCAATGGATAATCACTGCCCCCACCAAAAAGGCCCGTTGGGCGAAGGCGCCATTGAGAAAGGCGTGGATGACAAATGTTGGATACGTTGTCCTTGGCACGGTTGGGATTTTGACCCACTGACAGGCAAACCACCCGGTGGTCACGAGGATAGTGGTCAGAAACTCGATGAGGTCGATATTCGTGATGGTGAAATATTTGTCGGCTTAGAACCTGAACCGGCGCATGAACAGACTGTGACTGACGTCATGGTCGACACACTGACAAATTGGGGATTGCAAAGTGTGTTTGGTATGGTTGGGCATTCTAACCTTGGGTTAGCCGATGCAATTAGGCGAGCTGTGATTGATAAAAAGCTCAAATATTATGGCATTCGCCATGAAGGTGCAGCGGCGTTTGCCGCATCCGCTTATGGCAAACTCACCGGCAAACCTGCCGCTTGTCTAACCATAGCTGGTCCTGGCGCCACAAATCTGCTGACCGGAATGTGGGACGCGAAAGTCGATCGTTCTCCCGTGATTGCGTTGACTGGCCAGGTACAAACCCAGGTGTTCGGACCGGGTGCATTTCAAGACATAGATTTGAAATCAGCTTTCCAAGCGGTTTCGACCTTCTCGCAACCGGTACTGAATAGTTCAAACCATGCGGAGCTTGCTTCTCTCGCCTATAAGAATGCGGTTGTTGAGCAAAATGTCGCTCACCTTATATTTCCCGATGATGTGCAAACCATTGCTTCTCATAAAAAGGCTGGATCGCCACAAGGCCGATTGAGCCGAACCGCAGTTGTTCCAGCTCAATCTGATATTGATGAGGCGCAAAAACTCATAAGCAGCGCAAAGCGCCCAATCATCGTTGCGGGACATGGCGCAATTACGGTGCGCGATCAGATAGAGAAATTGGCTGAGAAGATTGGCGCGCCGGTGCTCACAACCTTCAAGGCAAAGGGCTTGGTGCCTGACAGCCACCCCAACGCAGCCGGAGTTATGGGGCGTTCAGGTACACCCATAGCGAGCTGGTTTGCCAATGAGTGTGATCTGATAATCGCGCTTGGAACCAGCTTTTCCAATCATACGGGTATCAATCGAGGCAAACCCACGATTCAAGTTGATAATGATCGTATGCAATTGGGTAAGTTCCATTCAGTAACTTTGCCCGTATGGGGCGATGTCGGCGCGTTCTGTTCGATAGTTGCTGCGGGAGCAATTCGGAACCCGGATGCGGCTGATCAACTATCAGATCTGGCAGAGCGTTGGCGCATGTGGCGGGAAGAAAAACATCGTCGTCTTGCAGAGGAGCATGGCAATGGAATCCATTCCTTTGCAGTCTTTGATGCTCTTTCAAAGTTGGCGCCAGACAATGCTATTTTCGCTGTTGATGTGGGAAATAACACTTACTCATTTGGACGATATCTTGAAACCAAAGGTGCACAGCGCGTTTTGATGTCAGGTTATCTCGGCTCAATCGGATTTGGCTTCCCAGCTGGTATGGGCGCATGGGCTGCTACGCATGATTTGGAAGAGTTTAAAGGCCGTAAGGTGATTTCAATTTCTGGCGATGGCGGCTTTGGTCAATATCCCATGGATTTCACAACGGCTGTAAAATACGGAATGGATATAACTCATATTCTTCTACACAATGGTGAACTTGGAAAAATCTCAAAGGAACAAAAGTCTGGTGAATGGCCGGTTTGGGAAACAGATTTGCAAAACCCATCCTTCTCTACCTTTGCGCGCCTGTGTGGCGGCCATGGTGAAAGAGTAACAGAATCGGATGCAATTGCTAAGGCAATCGAAACTGCGTTAGCGATTGATGGACCAGCATTGGTTGAAATAATGACTGATGCAGAATTGGTGTAAGAACGCCAGTGATTCAGCCACTTCTTTTCGCAAGCCAGCGGTTTGGTAGGCGTTGGGATTGACACAAGGGTGTTTCCCAACGCAATCTTTGCTCGATCTTGATGGGAGAATCGATCTTTTCGATGCCGAAGGAGCAACCGCCCCGGAAACTCTCAGGCCCATGGACCATCAAGAACGGACGACTCTGGAGAGAGGCTGAATAGCCCGCCGAAGGGATAGCAATCTCAGGCGATAGGACAGAGGGGGCATCAGCAGCCGCATTCGCGGCTAGCATGGTGCCGGATTGTCCCGGCTGAAATGAGGGCCGGATGACAGAATTGAAAACAACCGAACTAGAAGAATTGCACAAGAGCCTTGGAGCCAAGATGGTTCCCTTTGTGGGCTACTCCATGCCAGTTCAATATTCCGCAGGCGTTATGCAAGAGCATTTGCATACGCGAACCAAGGCGGGACTGTTTGATGTAAGCCATATGGGGCAGGTATTGTTGCATGGGGAGACCGCTAGCGCAGAGCTGGAAAAGCTTGTTCCGGTGAGCATTATCGGGCTCGGAGAAGGGCGTCAGCGTTACGGCTTTTTTACAAATGATGATGGGGGTATCTTGGATGATTTGATGATTGCCAATAGAGGCGATCATCTTTTTGTTGTGGTCAACGCCGCGTGCAAAGATGCTGACATTGCGCATATGAGGAAGACCCTTGATTGCGAAATCGAGGTGATCGAAAACCGCTCGCTTCTCGCTTTGCAGGGCCCCACATCAGAAACCGTTCTAAGCCAAATTGTGCCAGATGTTGCGGAAATGCGTTTCTTGGATGTGTGCATCCTGCCAAGTGCTTTTGGCGAACTTTGGGTGTCGCGCTCTGGTTATACGGGCGAAGATGGTTATGAGATTTCAGTGGAGAACCCGCACGCAGTGAAGCTAGCTGAAGCGCTGATTGCTCATGATGACGTCTTGCCGATTGGATTGGGTGCTCGCGACAGCTTGCGTCTGGAAGCGGGCCTGTGCCTGTATGGCAACGATATTGATGCCACGACATCGCCGATCGAGGCGGGTTTGAATTGGGCAATTCAAAAGGTGCGACGCTCTGGTGGTGATCGTGCCGGTGGTTTCCCAGGTGCCGAAAGAATTCTGAGCGAGCTAGATAGCGGATCGCAGCGCAAACGTGTGGGACTTTTGCCTGAAGGCCGCGCACCTATGCGAGCTGGCACTGAACTATTTGCAAACGAAACGGATACCACATCCATCGGTGAGGTGACGTCTGGTGCATTCGGACCGACTATCGAACGACCCATGTCGATGGGGTATGTGCTGTCGGATTACTCAGAAGTCGACACAGTAGTTTTTGGGGATGTCAGAGGCAAACGCTTGCCCGCGCGCATTAGTTCAATGCCATTCACTCCCGCCAACTTTAAACGCTAAACAATCTGGAGAAGATAGAGATGAAATATACAGAAGAACATGAATGGCTGCGTGTCGACGGGGACAACGTTGTTGTTGGCGTAACGCAATATGCTGCCGATCAGATGGGTGACGTGGTTTTTGTTGAACTGCCAGATGCCGATACTGAAATATCAAAGGGCGATGAGGTTGTTGTTATCGAGAGCGTTAAGGTCGCGTCCGACATTCTTGCGCCTTTGGATGGAACGATTGTGGAAGTCAATTCAGAATTGGGTGACACACCCGACCTCGTCAACAGTGACCCGCTAGGTGCTGGATGGATTGTAAAAATGAAGCTGAAAAATCCATCCGAATTAGACGGTTTGATGGATGAAGCCGCTTACAACGCGCTGATAGCCTAACGGAGTTTTTTATGCCCTTTGTTCCGACAGAATACGAACCATATGACTTTGCAAATCGACGCCATATTGGTCCGTCGCCTGCCGAAATTGATGACATGCTTAAAGTGGTCGGGGTGGAAAGCCTTGATCAATTGATCGATGAAACGGTACCCGAAAATATTCGCCAAAAAGAACCATTGGATTTTGGTGCGCCGATGTCTGAGCGCGAGCTCCTTTGGCGGATGCGGCAAATTGCAAAGAAAAACGTTGTTGTGTCATCGATGATTGGACAGGGCTATTACGGCACGGTTACGCCGCCTGCGATTCAGCGCAACATTCTGGAGAACCCGGCTTGGTATACGGCATATACGCCGTATCAACCTGAGATCAGTCAGGGTAGATTGGAAGCGCTCATCAACTATCAAACGATGGTCTGCGATTTGACCGGACTTGATATCGCAAATGCTTCATTGCTGGATGAGGGCACCGCTGCTGCGGAAGCTATGACCATGGCGCAACGGGTTGCGAAATCCAAAGCGACAAAGTTCTTTGTCGATGAAGGCTGCCATCCGCAAAATATCGCCGTTATGAAAACGCGTGCAGAACCATTGGGCATTGAAATTGTATTGGGTCCAGTTGAGGCGCTGGAGCCGAAGGAAGTATTTGGCGCGATCTTCCAATATCCTGGAACAAATGGTGGGCTGCGTGATTTCACGGCGGAGATGGAGGCGCTGCATGCAGATAAGGCCATTGGGATAATGATTGCCGACCCGTTGGCGTTGGCTCTTCTGAAAGAGCCGGGTGCCATGGGTGCGGATATTGCCGTTGGCTCCACACAGCGCTTTGGCGTGCCCATGGGGTTCGGCGGACCGCATGCAGCTTATATTTCTTGCCGTGATGCTTACAAGCGTTCGCTACCTGGACGCATTGTCGGCGTGTCGGTAGATGCGCATGGAACCAAAGCTTATCGCTTATCGCTGCAAACCAGAGAGCAGCACATTCGGCGTGAGAAGGCGACTTCAAATGTCTGCACAGCGCAAGCGTTGCTTGCGGTTATCGCTGGCTTTTATGCGGTGTTCCACGGTGCAGATGGTATTAAAGCCATTGCGCAGCGCATTCATCTGAATGCTGCGAAAATTGCGCAAGCGCTTGTGGCCAACGGTTTTGCAATCGATCACGCTGAGTTCTTTGATACGATTTGTGTTGAGGTCGGTGGTTTCCAAGGCGTAATTTTTGAATCCGCTCGTGCACAGCGCATAAATCTGCGCAAAATCGGTGAAACCAAGCTCGGCATTTCCATCGATGAAACAACACGTGCCGAGACAATAATTCGTTTGCTTGAAGCATTTGGTGTTGAAAGCGACGGTATTGCAGACCCGGAATATCATTTGCCTGAACAACTTTTGAGAACTTCTGAATATCTCACACATGCTGTTTTCCGGATGAACCGGGCCGAAACTGAAATGATGCGCTACATGCGCAGACTGGCCGATCGCGATCTAGCGCTCGACCGCGCAATGATACCTCTTGGCTCGTGTACGATGAAGCTCAATTCAGCGGCTGAGATGATGCCGATTACATGGCCGGAATTCTCGAACCTTCATCCCTATGCACCCAGCGAACAAGTGGAAGGTTACACCGAAATGCTGGCCGACCTTTCGGAAAAATTATGCACTATTACAGGATATGACGCCATGTCGATGCAACCGAATTCGGGTGCACAGGGCGAGTATGCGGGACTGCTGGCAATCCGCGGGTACCATCGATCTCGTGGAGAAGGTGAACGCAACATTTGCCTCATTCCCGTTTCTGCCCACGGGACAAATCCGGCATCTGCGCAAATGGCGGGTATGAAAGTTGTGGTGGTTAAATCGGCAGATAATGGCGATATTGATTTGGTCGATTTCCGCGAAAAGGCTGAAGCAGCGGGTGATAGTTTGGCCGCTTGCATGATTACCTATCCGTCCACACATGGGGTTTTTGAAGAAACGGTTCGAGATGTCTGCTCAATTACGCATGAATTTGGCGGCCAAGTATATATGGATGGCGCAAATCTAAATGCGATGGTTGGTCTGGTGAAGCCGGGTGAAATCGGATCTGATGTAAGTCACCTCAATTTGCACAAAACGTTCTGTATTCCTCATGGAGGTGGTGGTCCCGGTATGGGGCCGATTGGCGTAAAGGGCCATCTAGAACCGTTTTTGCCAGGAAATCCAACTGATGGTGAAGGTGCTGTGTCAGCAGCGCAATATGGATCTGCGTCTATCTTGCCTATCAGCTGGGCCTATTGCTTGATGATGGGCGGCAGTGGTCTAACACAAGCGACCAAGATCGCAATCCTCAACGCAAATTACATCGCAAAAAGGCTCGAAGGAGCTTATGATGTTTTTTTTAAAGGCGGACAAGGTCACATTGCCCATGAGTGTATTTTGGACACCCGACCTTTCGCCGATTCAGCGCATATCTCGGTGGAAGATATTGCCAAGCGACTGATTGATAGCGGGTTCCATGCACCAACCATGAGTTGGCCGGTTGCAGGCACCTTGATGGTTGAGCCCACAGAGAGTGAAACCAAGGCGGAGTTAGACCGTTTCTGCGAAGCGATGCATTCTATTAAGAACGAAATTTTGGCCATTGAAAACGGTGAAATGGATGCAGAAAATAATCCATTGAAAAACGCACCGCACATTACGGCGGATTTGATCGCTGAATGGAACCGTCCCTACTCGCGCGAGGTTGGATGTTTTCCGGCGGGCGCATTTAGAGTGGATAAATACTGGCCG
>JBCDFK010000110.1:0-6761 GCA_039178065.1 Pseudomonadota bacterium
GCCGGGAAGTAGAAGAAATCGACATCTTCACCGAACTCAATACCTTCTGGGAAGAAGGCTGGTACGAATGAAGCCTGACGGTGGAAGTAGCACTGTGCGGGTGATGAGAAGAGACCCTTAGGGGAGTCCCGGAAATCAGTAGAAGCAACAGCACCAGCACCGCCAGATACGTAAGCATCATTACGTGCAAACCAACCAAATTCTTCAAGGGCAGCAACAACGCGTTCATCGTCAAATGGAATTTCGTTAGTGGTCCACTGGTCGTAAACCTCAACCGGTTGTGTGCGAAGCATGATATCTTCAACCCAATCGGTTGCTGGCCAGCCTGTTGCCGCACCAGAACCCAAACCAATGCACCAAGGAGTCTCACCATCAGCCGCAATTTGTTCGGTTAGATCGCGAAGGCCCTCTAGCGTAGTTGGAACTTCATAACCAGCGTCTTCCAAGTTTTCCGGCACATACCAAACAAGTGATTTCACATTTACATTGTAGAAGAAACCATAGAGTTGGTCATTGCCGTCTTTGTCCGCATATGTGCCAAGGTCAACCCACGATTGGCCAGCACCATAGTTTTCGGTAACCCATGAACCCATGCCATCCGGCAGAGGTGTCAATAGACCGCGCGCTGCTAGATCAGCCGCAAGGCCCGGCTGCGGAAACACAGCAACGTTTGGAGCGGCGCCAGCTTCAGCGTCGATCACAATTTGCTGCTCAAATGAGTCAGAGCCCGTATAGATAACTTCAGCGCCAGTGGCTGCTGCAAAATAGGCAACTGCACTGCGGAACACGCCGTCTTCAGGCTGCAGCCACGGACCACTGATAGTCACGGTCTCACCGCTGAAATCAGGTGCATTCTCAGCCCACGCATTATAGCTGTCCCAGCTAAACGCACCTTCTCCGATTGGGAATTTTAGCTCGACATGACTGCCAGCCAATGCAACGCCAGTCGAAAGCGACAACGCCAAAACGCTGGACGCAATAATTTTTTTCATATTTTCCTCCACAATGCCGGTCAGTCCCGGCTCAAATTCCAAATGTCCAAGAATCCACGCTGTACAACGTGTTTCCCACCTTTAGCGCAAAATCCAAAGCGCTTTGGAAAGCATAGAATGACTCTGAGCGCTCATTCTGTCAAGCGATTTTAATTCTCAGACAGTAGGCAAACTAAGACAAAAATCGAGTATTCGGATCTTTTTGGCTGAAAAGCTTGCTTTTTTGCTGAGGCTGTGGCGAGTTATTCTCAAAGCGCTTTGACCGCGGGGGGATTAATGGCTTCTCAGCCGGTAAATTTGAAACAACTCTCTGAACACCTTGGTCTTTCGCAGACAACGGTGAGCAGGGCTTTGAACGGTTTTCCGGAAGTCAGCGAAAAAACGCGTAAGCGCGTGCAGGACTTAGCCGCCCAATTGAACTATCGTCCCAGCCCTAGCGCTGCAAGCTTGGCGACGGGTAAAACCAAAACTATAGGGCATGTTATTCCAGTGGGCACGCACCGCATGATCAACCCACATTTCTCGGACTTTTTGTCGGGCGCAAGTGAAGCCTATGCCGCTGCGGGCTATGAGTTACTACTGCGCACCGCCGGACCAGGAGAAGAGGAAGAAATTTACCGGGATTTTGCATCGCGCCGGCGCGTTGATGGTGTGATTGTCCACGGGCCAAGTATCGATGATCCGCGCATTGCTCTGCTCAAATCCATCAATATGCCATTTGTCGTCCATGGCAGAACCGGCGACAGGGCGGAATCCTATTCCTGGCTTGATGTGAACAATCTAAGTGCCTTTGAAAAGGGGACCAACCTGCTGATCAAGGCTGGCCATCAGAGCATCGGCCTGATCAACGGACTTGAAAGCATGAACTTCGCGGTGCGTCGGCGCGCGGGCTATGAGGCCGCACTGAATTCAAACAATATCGAGATTAAGTCCGCATATATTGCAAGTGCGGATATGACAGAACCTTATGGCTATAAAGCGACGCTCAATATGCTTGCATTGGATGAGCCGCCAACAGCCTTTATGTATGCGTCAATTCTAACCGCGATGGGTGGATTGAGAGCCTTAAGTGATTGCGGGCTTATGCCAGGCAAAGACATCGCAATTATTACCTATGACGACATGCTATCGTTTTTGGAGAGTTCTATGGGTGAGGAGCACCGTCCGTTCTTCACATCGTTGCAATCTTCCATCCAGGCCGCGGGTCGGCGCGCGGCGGAACTGTTGATCACGCAGATCAACCAACCCGATCAAGCGCCGATACAAGAGCTGTGGGAAGTCGATTTGATCTTGGGAAAAACCACCAGCTAGCAGATACGCCTCAAAAGGAAATATCGAACTTCTTCACCAAAGCGTCTACTTGCTCATCGGTCAGCATTTTGGGTGAGAGCCCGCGACACATGATTGTCAGTTTGGCGGCCTCTTCCAGTTCTTCCATCGCGTAGACCGCCGCATCCAAATTTTTGCCGGCAACCACAGGCCCATGATTCGCCAGCAACACAGCGCTGTGTTTTCCAAGCAAGCCACGAACTGCCTCTCCCATGGCAGCATCACCGGGTAAAAAGAATGGCAAAAGTTTCACCTTACCGAGTTTCATCACGCTGTAAGGCGTGATGGGTGGAACAGCGTTGTCAGGATCAATATCGGGAAGAATGGATAGAGCAACACAATGGCTGGAGTGAAGGTGTACGACGGCACCAGCGCTGTGGCGCGTATCGTAAAATGCGGAGTGCAAAGGTATTTCCTTGGTGGGTGCATCGCCACTTAATAATTTGCCATCGCTCGACAACAAACTGATGCGCGCCGGATCGATAAACCCCATGCTTGACCCCGTCGGCGTGACCAGAAGATCGCCGCTCGACAACCGAACCGAAATATTGCCAGACGATCCATTTGTGAGCCCTCTATCAAACATTGATTTAGCCCACCGGGCAATGGCGTCGCGCGCAGCGCTTTGTTCACTCATTGTCGTCCACTTAAAATATTGACGGCCTTTTCAAAGAAGTCTTCATCACCAAAATTGCCTGATTTAAGCGCCACTGCAAGCGCGCGTTCGCCGACACGCAATGCCGGAACGCCCGGCGCGATCTTTTTCCCGATGATTAATTCCTTAGCCGATAGGCCTGCGACCACCGCCCCCGATGTTTCTCCACCTGCGGCGATAATCTGGCTGATACCGCGATCAACGAGTATACGAGCCAGGGTGCGGAAAAAGCCTTCAACTGCTTCGGCAACTTCTTGTTTCCCAAACTCGTTCTGAGCCGCGACAATAGTGTCGGGATCTGCTGAAGAATACACCAAAGGCGCATCGCTCTCCTGGGCAAATATCCAATCAGCTGCGGCTTCGGGTGTTTGGCCACCATTCATAATATCTTGCGCAGTCAGCTCAAAGGTGGGTGCAATTAGTTTGTATTTTTCAATTTGTCCACGCGTGGCAATTGAGCAGGAACCAGACAAAATGGCGCCCTTGCCGCTAACGCCGCTCCATTCAATCGCATTTGGCAAAAATCCAAAATTGGCCGGTAGACCAATGGCAATACCGGACCCACCGCATAGAAGCTTCCGCCCTTCGCATGCAGCGCCGATCGTATGCAGATCATCATTGTGAATAGCGTCCACAATGTACATTTTTTTTATGTCTTGAAACTGCTGGACAATAACCAAAGAACTCGTCGCGACAGTTTCAATTGAAATTCCACCAACCGGCCATTTCGTTTGTTTGGCGAGCACTCGCCTCAGATCCGCATCGCGCATCGGTGTGAGAGGATGATTTTGCATCCCGCTCTCGTTTAGGAGTTTGTCGCCAACAAAAAGATGTCCTTGATAAACGCTGCGACCGTTTTCGGGAAACGCCGGACAAACCACAACTGAGTGTTCTCCGAGGTGTTCGGCAAGTGCTTCAGCAACCTGCCCAATATTGCCTTGATCGGTCGAGTCAAAGGTCGAGCAGATTTTGAATATTATCTGCTCTGCGCCCTGATCTCGGAGCCAGTCACAGGCCTTAAGCGATTGCGCAATTGCTTGCTCTAAAGGGGCGGTGCGGGACTTAAGAGAGATGACACCAGCGTCGCAATTTTCAACAGCGCCATCGGGAATACCAACAAACTGTTTCGTGCGCATGCCCGCCTCGGCAAGTGTTAATGCAATATCTGATGCGCCGGTAAAATCGTCGGCAATGACTCCAATTTTCAAAGCGTAAAGTCCTTTATCGGACCATTGTCCAATCGCACGACATAGTCCGGTCCCACCACCGGAAAGAGATCCATAACCAATGGATCATGGCCTGGAATGATGAGGCTGCGCTGGCTCGCTAAATTGGTGATACGTTCAAAGCCGTCCAGCATATTCTGAAGATCAACGACGATCGGAAACGGTTTCTTCGAGAACACATTTTCATAATAGTGCGCGGCGTCCGAGGCCAGGCAAAGCCAACCCGCTTGAGTGCGCACGCGCACCGCTTGCAAACCACGCGAATGCCCGCCGATGCAATGCACTGTCACACCATCGGCAACCTGCCCATCGCCTTCATAGAAAATCACCCGGCCTGAATAGACCCGCTTTACCGCTTCGCAAACATGGTCTGCTGAAAACGGCATCCGCAATGTGCCGTGACACATACATGGCCCCGTCGCAAAGGCCATCTCTGCAGATTGCAAATAGATCTTTGCGTTTGGAAATTGTTTCAAGCCGCCTGCATGATCATAATGCAAATGCGTTACAATCAGGTCAGTTACATCTTCCGCAGCAATACCAATACCAGCCAAAGCTTCCGCCGGTTCGCGAATGATTGGTCGATCGCGACGGCTGGCTTCAGCCTGATCGTAACCGGTATCGACAAGGATTATCTGATCGCCGGATTTAAGCACCCAGATGAAGTAATCCATATCGTGTGGCGCATCATGATTATCATCAAATATGAAACTGTCGCGCCGTGTTCGACTGTTTCGATCAGCATATTTGAGCGCGTAAACTTCCCAATTCATGGCGATACCCGTGTAAATGTCTGAACTTGCTTGGTTTCGATCATCGGCGCAACCACTCTGTCAAACTCAAGAAAATGAGTTGAAGATAAATGGATGTCAAAGGCTGCTCGGTCTGAATAAACCTCATACAGAAAGACAATGTCAGATTGAGCTTCATCAACACAAACATCAAATTGAGAGCAGCCCACTTCGTTTTGAAGCGACGCCTCTGCGTTTTGCAACATCTTTGGCAAGAACTCTTTCATCTGATCCTGTTTGACTTGAAACGTAACAACAACAACAAACATTTTGCCTCCTAGCGGAACAACTCAACCATGGTCAGCGATACCGCTGGCACATAGGTTACAAGCAGTAGCGCACAAATAGCGGCGCCATACAACAAGCCCATCCTTCGGGCGATCGACAAAACGCCAACACCTGATATCCGAGATGCAACATAAAGCGTTGCACCCACCGGTGGCGTAAACAATCCAACGGCAACATTGCAGGTCATAATCACGCCCAGATGGACTGGATCAACACCAAACGATTGTGCTGTTGGTAAGAATAACGGCGCCGTCAACAAAATGGCGGGCACCGGATCTAGCACTAGGCCAAGCACCAGGAGCACAATATTGACGAGTAGAAGAAACACCCATGGATTGGAGGATAGGTCTTGAACAAAGCCAACTAGAATTTGCGGCATTTGTTCTAATGTAATCAACCAACCCAAAACGGTGGTTGCACCAATAACAACCATAACAGTCGCGCTGGTCACAAATGCATCAATCATCAGTTGCGGCAGGTCTTTGATTTTAAAATCTCGGTAGATAAAAATTGTAACCACAAGACCATAGACAACGGCTAATGCAGCGGCTTCCGTTGGTGTAACCCAACCGCTGAAAATACCGCCGAGAATGAGAATGGGCATAAACAGGGCGGGCGCTGTTCCCAGAAATGATGTCCACAATTCTGATGCAGTTGTTGTCCGACCGCCCGGATCGCAATTGCTGGATTTACCAACATAGTAACAGACCGACATGAAGGCGAGACCGAATATGATACCAGGAACCATGCCCGCCAAAAATAAGTCTGCAACTGAAACATTGCCAACAAAGCCATAGATCAGCATCGGAATTGAAGGCGGAATGATAATCCCGATTGTACCGGCCGCTGCCACCAAGCCGGCGGCGAAGGCCTTGTCATAACCTTCCTTGGCCATGTTTTTAATCATGACAGAACCAATGGCTGCGCTGTCTGCAATAGCCGAACCTGAGATGCCGCCAAAAATCATGGATGCGCCCACAACCACCATGCCTAAACCGCCAGGCATAAACCCGAAGGCCGCGCGGGCAAACCCGATAATGCGCAGCCCGACGCCGCCACGGCTCATCAACTCACCGGCAACAATGAACAAGGGAATTGCGAGAAAATGGTTGGGCTCAACGCCCCCAATAAAGTTGAGGTAAAGCGCTTGTAATGGATAGCCCAAATCGAAAACCACTATGGGCAGAATAGCGGTCAGCAAAATGGCCCAAACCAGAGGAATACCAAGAAATACGGTCGTCAAGAAAACCGCTACGACAAACAGCAAAATCACAATTGAGCTCCGGTGCTGGTATCGTTCAACATGTCATCAGCGTGATCAGGCCCCTTATCGGGTGAACGCCAGTCATGAATTGAATTGAAGATGTGGAATATGAGGCTGCAAGCCATGCCAACGGGCATAGAGGCATAAAGAAAGCCGACCGGCCAATATAGAACCGTGGTCTTTTGTGCCCAAGTGTGGGACGAAATTGAATAGCCC
>JBCDFK010000111.1:0-6716 GCA_039178065.1 Pseudomonadota bacterium
AGGAACAAAGTCATCATTTGCATTTTGCGAAACGAGCTCGTTACCATCTTTGTCAAGCACAAACACCAATGCATTTGGTGCCAAAGCGGCAACGCCATCTTTAACGTCTGCTGACGCCGGTAGCGCAGATGATACGACCAAAATGATCAGGATATATAGGCGAAACCACATAACAGCTCCAAAGTCTAACAAATAACACCGCACGCTATCGTGCATGTATATACTATAAACACGGGAATATCAGAACGTATTAAATGCGAATACAAAAAACGATCATTGGTTAGTGATCACTGAATAATTGCTGTTGTGGCAAATTTCTATTTCGCCAACGAACAAGTTTGCGCTGGCGCTTCATGTTCAACAATTGTAATCAGTAACGCCTGATTTTGGAGGACTAAGATGTCATCATGGACAACGTTGGACTGCAACGGAGAACCACATTGCAGACACGAAAATGGCTTTGCCGAATATGGCGGTAGGTTTTATTTGTTTGGTGGAAGGCGTGTTCAACCAGTCGACATTTTCGACCCCGCGACGAATACCTGGTCACACGGCTCACCACCACCAATGGAAATCCACCATTTTCAACCGGTCATCATTGGCAGCGAAATTTGGCTGCTCGGTACCATGAAGGGTGAATTTCCACGCGAGACGCCGCTGGATTCAGTTATGATTTATGAACCTGAAACCGATACTTGGAAGGATGGACCCACAATTCCAGAAGCACGCAGGCGCGGCGCAGCGGGGTGCGCTTTGCATAGCGACGGGTGGATTTATGTCGTAGGTGGCATTATCGATGGCCATCATTCTGGAACACAATCATGGTTTGATCGTATCAATCCAGAAACCGGTGAATGGCAAGTCCTGCCAGACGCCCCAAACAAGCGTGATCATGCACCCTGCGCAATTGTCGACGACAAATTATATTTTTTCGGAGGACGCGAAACCGGACGGCACAATGGTACCGATTATGACGCATTCTTCGACTATACAATCGGCGATGTCGACGTTTATGATTTCGAAGCAGGCACTTGGTCAGTTCACGACGAACCTCTACCCATCCAAACGGCCGCAGGCGGCACTGGTGTGATCAACAAGAAAATTCACTATGTCGGTGGCGAAGCCTATCGCCCAGAAGCGTTTGTTGAAATGCAGGTGTTTGATCCCTCGATTGGAAAATGGGCAATGGGACCATCCCTCAACCGGGCCCGTCACGGAACCAATTGCTGCGTCTTTGACAACAAACTATGGATCGCTGCAGGAAGTGGCGCTCGCGGCGGTGAGCCTGAACTTACCAGCATAGAGTGTATTGAAATTAAGTAAGCTCCGCCAAATAGCTGGCAATCATAAGATCGAGATGCGCACCACCGCCGTTCTTGAACACGGTTATTTCATCGTCTGATTGTCTAGCCGGTTGTGACATTGCCAATAGGTCGTAGAGATCTGCTTTTACATCCGTTTCTTCAATCACGCCGGCCGCAAGCGGGATCATCAATTCGCCAATATGGTGCAACGTCGTTTCGCGACTATCGACATAAAGTGAACCTGCCGAAATCAATGCATCGTCAGCTTCGCGCATATCGGGCTTAAATGCGCCGATTAAATCAATATGGGTTCCCTCTGAAACCCACTCGCCGTGCAATATCGGCTCCCGGGCCATCGTGGCGGTACTGACTATATCTGCCATACGAACAAACTCTTTCAAATCGTCCGCGACAACAAGCTGCACATACGCGCTCTTAAGCTTAGCAACCAGGTCTTGAGCTTGTTCCTCCCGCCTTGCCCAGATTGCAATTTGCTCAAGCGAAGGAAACATGGCGCTGTAGGCATGCACAAGGCTTTCTGCAACGACACCCGCACCAACAATCATAAGTCTCTTGCTATTGGGGTTTGCGAGCAAACGAGCGCCCAAAACTGAGTCACTGGCGGTTTTCACTTCAGTGACCAGACGGCTATCGATGATCGCTGACACTGCGCCCGTCTGCCCATCATAGACCATCATGGCGCCCTGAACCGTCGGCAGTCCTTTGGCGGCATTGTCACCCATCACCGTAACTGCCTTCACACCGTAGCCCAAGCCATCGATATAGGCTGCCCGGTTCAGCAGCGTTGCCGATTGGGGCCCGAGGAACAGGTCGGCAATTTCCGCTTTTGGACGACCATGTCCCCTGCGTAGAGCTTCAACAGCTTTGTCCCATTTCACCAACCCAATGGCGCTATCGTAGCCGATATATTTTGAGCTCAAGTCACTCTCCTTCGGCGGCACAATGCAAGATCAGCGCAAATAAACCAATAACGAATTGGAACATTAAGGCCATGGGCGAATTGTGAAACGAAAGCTCCTCGCCGCTGGGGATATGTAAAACTGCTTGAGCAACTAAATTGGTATGTCAGATGGATTTATCGATGATGTAGGCTTCCACAGATCTTGAAAATTCAGAAATTGGGACTTGTGCGGTAATTCTAGTATGCTAGTATAGCATAATTCGAATTTGGTTTCGAAATGAAGATCTGTGATCTCAATCCAATCTGTTCTGGGAGGAACGAATGAGTATTTTCAAAAACATCACTAAAATTGCGCTTTGCGGCGCTGTGGCAATCAGTTTTGTTGCCGGTTCTGCGATCGCCACAACTGCGCAGGCTGCAGAAAGCTGGCGCGCATGGAACATTCACAATGAAGGTCACCCAAACCATGGCGCAATGGACCGTTTTTCAGAGCTCGTTAGTTCTGCGACGAACGGTGAAGTAACCGTGGACGTTTTCCACGGCGGTGTTTTGGGTTCGCAGCCTGACGCGTTGGAGCAAGTTCGCATTGGCGCTATAGAAATTGGTAACTTTAGCCTGGGCCCGATTGGACCGATGGTTCAAGAAGCCAACTTGGTTTCACTGCCATTCATTTTCAAAAGTGTGCCACACATGTTCCGTGTGCTCGACGGTGAAGCTGGCGAAATCATCTCAGCAAGCATGGCTGATGCAGGCATTCTGCCCATCGCATGGTTTGATGCCGGTGCGCGTTCTTTCTACAGTCAGAAGCCGATTGAAACACCTGCAGATGTTGAAGGCCTAAAAATCCGGGTTATGAACAATGATCTGTACACATCCATGATCTCAGCAATGGGCGGTAATCCATCGCCGATGGCATTCGCAGAAGTTCAACAGGCACTCAAAACTGGCGTCGTTGATGGTGCAGAAAACAACTTCCCTTCATTTAAGAATGTTGGCCATTTCGAAGTGACTTCACACTATTCTCTCAGCGAACACCTGATCATTCCTGAGTGCATTTGCGTAAACACAGCTAAGTTCAACGCACTGTCACCTGAGCTTCAAGCTGCAGTTCGCGGCGCGGCTGAAGAGGCTGCTCTCTACCAACGCGAACTCTGGGCTGAAGGTTCTGAAAAAGCACGTATGGACGTTGAAGCCGCTGGTATCATCGTCAATGAAATTGCGGATAAATCCCCTTTCCAAGACGCGATGAGCGCAGTTTATGATGAATATCTCGCCGCTAATCCAGACATGAAGACGCTGGTAGATATTGCTAAAGCTACCGAGTAACCTCTCGTCAACAAAGAACCATGAGCGCCCGGCTCCAAACAAGGAGGTCGGGCGTTTTCAACTGGGGGGAATCCGATGGGTGAAGCGCGCGAACGACCCGAATTTATGCGGCGCATGGATTCGGCATTCAATTTAATAGCCAAGATCTGCACAATAATAGCCGGCACTGCCCTGGTTGTAATGACCGTCATTTTTGCGTGGTTAGTTTTTGGCCGCTATGTTTTAAATGATACGCCAACCTGGGTGGAACAAGTCTCACTATTGCTGGTGATGGTTATCTCCTTCTTGGGGGCCGCTGTTGGCGTACACCAACATACGCATCTTTCCGTTGCGTTGTTCCGCGATGCAGTCCCCAGCCGTATGCGCACAATATTCGTCGTAATTTCAGACCTTCTCATGGCCGGATTTGGCGGCATGATGTTTTGGTACGGCATCGAATTGACAAAATTCAAATGGAATTCGCAAATCCCACTTCTGCAGTTGCCGGAAGGGCTACGATCGCTGCCACTCACAATATGCGGCGCATTGCTGTTCCTATTCTCTGTCGGCCATCTCTACCGCCTATATTTGGGCTGGGACGAGCGCGAAGATAAAATAGGTTAAGGGTAAAACTATGGGACTTTTACTTCTTCTGGGTATTTTTGCTCTTTGCGTCGTCATTGGTGCGCCGGTCGCCTTTGCGCTTGGCATCGCAGCATTGGGTGCATTTTGGTATGAAGTTTTGCCGCTTGTGGTTGGCTTTCAACGCATGATCTCCGGCATCAACGTCTTTTCCTTGATGGCGATTCCATTCTTTATCTTTGCCGGCGAGTTGATGTTTCATGGCGGCATAGCAATGCGGCTAGTGCGTTTTGCTCAAGCTGCTGTTGGCGCAGTGCGCGGCGGCCTTGGTATCGTGAACGTATTTTCATCGATGCTATTTGGTGGAATTTCTGGCTCTGCAATCGCCGACATTTCAGCACTTGGCTCGATCCTCGTGCCTGTGATGAAGGACAAGGGCTATGACGCAGACTACGCGGTCAATGTTACTGTAACCTCTTCAATTGCTGGGATTATTATACCCCCCAGCCACAATATGATTATTTATGCTCTTGCAGCAGGCGCTGGAGTGGCCGGCACAGTTTCAATTTCTAAACTATTTCTTGCAGGTGTTGTTCCAGGTGTTCTGATGTGCCTTTGCCTTGCAATAGCAGCCTATATCGTGGCGGTGAAACGAGGTTACAGGGCTGAGCGATTTCCTGGCTTTAATGCACTGCTCCTAACTTTTGCCAACGCCATTCCTGGACTACTAACGGCGGTGATTATTGTCGGTGGTGTGCTTTCCGGTGTATTCACCGTGACCGAATCTGGTGCTTTTGGCGCAATGTACGCCTTCATTGTCACCGTTTTGGTCTATCGTAGCCTCACATGGGAAAATTTTCGCATCGCAGTGGTTTCATCGGTTCGCACCACGTCGATGGTCATGATCCTAATCGCTTGCGCGGGCGCGTTTGCCTATATGTTGACCTTCTATCGGGTACCAACAAAAACCGTGGATCTTTTGACCGGGATCACTGAAAACCCAATCCTAATCCTACTGATGATCAATGGTGTTCTGCTAGTGCTTGGTATGATTATGGATATGGCAGCTTTGATCTTGATCTGCACACCCATCTTCTTGCCTGTCGCGCACAGCCTAGGCATGGATCCACTACAGTTTGGTATCATGCTTTTGGTCAATCTAGGTCTTGGCTTGTGCACACCGCCTGTTGGAACCTGTCTCTTTGTCGGTTGCGCCGTTGGAAAGTTACCAATAGAGGATGCAGTCAAAACCATCTGGCCGTTTTACATTGCGATTTTTGCTGCGCTAATGCTGATTACATTCATACCCGCTATTTCACTAACACTGCCCTCGCTTATTGGATAACTCACCGGCGATGGTAAAAACACTATTGTAAGTATGTAGCCTACCTAAAAAGGAACAATCATATGACGAAACCAACAATTGGATTTATCGGCCTTGGCCTCATGGGCGCAGCGATGGTTGGTCGGTTGCAGGATCTTGGCTATTCGCTAACGGTTACTGCCAACCGTTCGCGCACCAATGTCGACATTGCTGTTGGTCGTGGAGCAACCGAAGTAGCAACGGCGCGCGAAGTAGCGGCCGCAAGCGATATTGTCATGCTTTGCATGGATACCAGTGCAAGTGTCGAAGCGCGAATGAATGGTGAAGATGGTGTTCTAGCTGGGCTAAATGAAGGCGCGGTCGTTGTTGACTTTGGTACCTCCCTACCCGCGAGCACACGAGCACTGGCAGCTGAAGCCGCAAAAAGGGGTTGTGCTTATCTAGATGCACCGCTTGGTCGCACGCCGGCACACGCAGTTGATGGCTTACTTAACATTATGGCAGCTGGTGATAAGCAGGCCTTTGACAAAGTAGAACTCGTATTGAAAGACCTGGGCGAAAACGTGTTCCACCTCGGAGCGTCCGGATCCGGCCACACAATCAAATTGATCAACAATTTCTTTGGCATGACAATTGCCAACGCAATGTCAGAAGCTTTTGCATTTGCGGACGTGGCAGAAATTGATCGAAAACAACTCTATGACGTCATCGCTGCCGGTCCTTTGCGCTCGGGCATGATGGATTTTGTTAAGGGTTATGGCGTTGATGGCGACCCCAACCTGCTAGCATTTGCGATCAAGAATGCTGCAAAAGATGTTGGTTACTATGTCAAAATGACAGGCGACGCCGGCGTGGATAGCCGCGTGGCCCGTGGTCCGCTTTCCGCACTAAACGACGCGGTTGAAGACGGCCGCGGCGACCTCATGGTTAGCCAAATGGTCGACTTTTACGCCGACCAATTTAAGAAGTAGTACTAGAGAATTACCTCAAAAAGCGCACGGGTGTTTGCAGCTGTCATTTCGACAGGATTACCGCCCGTGCTAGGATCGCGCAGTGCAGCATCGGTCAACTGATCCAGATCAGCATCTTTTACGCCCAACTCTGTTAGCGTCTTGGGAATTGACATCGATGCATTCAAATCATCGACATAAGCGCAAAATCCATCAAATCCACCTTCAATATTCAAATATCCAGCAGCGGCATCAAAGCGTGCTGCGATAGCATCTTTGTTAAATTGCAACACAGCAGGCATACAAACTGCATTTGTTGTACCGTGATG
>JBCDFK010000112.1:0-6675 GCA_039178065.1 Pseudomonadota bacterium
ATCATCTTTACCGTAGTTAAAGGTGATTTGATCAAAAAGAATATCGCCTTTGGAAACGACAAGTTGTTTTGCATCGCGTTTATCGACAACACTTTGAGGTTGGGCAATCGTGCCCATACCGTCTTGTGCCATACCGATATTCTCAAACAGGCCAGCAAGTTCCCACATCACCCAGTGAGACATGCCTTCTAGACGCAGCACAAGACCAACACCCACAGCAACGGCACCAACCGATGCAATGCCAGATTGCCAGGACCAGATCCCAATCGCGGCTACAGAAAACAATAAGAGACTATTGACCAGATCCAAGCTGGTATTGAGAACTGTTACCAGCCGCATTTGCGGGTGCACCGTATCGAGGAATTGCTCCATCGAATCCTTTGCATAAGCTTCTTCGCGGTTTGCATGTGCAAATAGCTTAACCGTCATCATGTTGGTGTAGCTATCAACAATACGCCCGGTCATCGTTGATCGCGCATTGGACTGCAGCTCCGAAATATGCCGCATCTTCGGCAAGATGATGCGAAGCAAAGTAATATAGGCAACCAACCACACAACGAATGGCACCATCAGCCAAACATCAAGAGTCGCCACCAGCAACAAGGCGCCTAAGAAATACACCGCGACATAGACAAAGACATCAATGACTTTCATCACGGTTTCTCGGACACCCAGCGCTGTTTGCATAACCTTTGTGGCCACGCGACCAGCGAACTCATCCTGGTAAAACCCATAGCTCTGCGCCAGCATGTAGCGGTGCGCCTTCCAACGGATTTGCATGGGATAATTGCCTGCAATGGTCTGGTGCATAAACAATGTGTGCACGAAGCCTATGATCGGCAAAATCACCAATATGATCAAACCCATCCAAAACAGCGACCAAAACTCATCCTGAACAAAAGTCTCCCGACTGGCGGAGCCCAACCAGTCGACGAGATTGCCCATAAAGCCAAACAGCATAATCTGCAGGCCCGATATCATCGCAACCAGAACAGAAATTACCAAAAGCCAAGGCCACATATCTTTAGTGTAATGCCAACAAAATGCAGCCAGTGTTGATGGCGGCTGGGCTGGCACAGCGGGCGGAAACGGGTCGACTCGCTTTTCGAACCAAGTGAACATATCACACCTCAATTGACGCAAGGGCGAAGCGCGGGCACCAAAGAATCGATCCGGGCAGCATCTTCGCTTGTTAAATGATCATCGCATGGTTCAGCGACGATTTCGCGACCCATATCGATATTTTTGAGTTCCTCCTGACGCTCTTTGTCAGGAATGGAAAGGATGGTTGCAACGCCCAACATAACCAGAGCGCCGAAGCCAATTACAATGAGTTCCAGATAAGAAGAGCTCCGCTGCTCAGGATCATAAACCAATCCAACAGGAAAATTTTCGTCTGGTTTTTTAGAGTGCAAAAGCACTAAGTCTTGCAAAATATTCATAGCCGTAAATCCGTTTGGGAAACAAACTGGCGGCTAAAAGACTTAGAAAAGTAGCTTAAAACCGCACGCTAGTTGTTGGTCGCTCGAGACCAGGAGGTCGAGCTGCAGCCCGCCTCAGCACCAGGGAGATGGATTACATATTGAATAATGAAGTTCATGTTTCTCTCCTCTGACTAGCGTTGCGATAAAAATGTGCGATAAGCACGATGATGGAATACGCCCATGTATTTGATTCCTCAAGTAACAAATTAAAGACAATTCGAAACACCAACTAGGTGCGACAATTTGGCAACACCGTCAGCGCACAGATATTCCGGCTTTTCATGATCGATAATCCTTCCTGCCACATTGCTCTTTACCAACCCGATATTGCTGGCAATACCGGCACGATTTTACGTTTGGCAGCGTGCATTGGCGCCGCCGTCCATATTATTGAGCCTGCAGGTTTTGACAATACAGATCGCAATCTGAAGCGGGCCGGTATGGACTATTTAGAAATGGCAACCCTCACCAGACATTTAGATTGGGACGCATTTCAGAATTGGCGCCGCGATGAAAATAGGCGGCTTGTCCTGCTGACCACAAAAAGTCAGCAGAGCTACACGGCATTCGAGTATTCGGAAGCCGATATATTGCTGTTCGGCCGGGAAAGCGCAGGCGTTCCACAATCGGTGCACGAAGCATGCGACGAACGCCTGACCATCGAGATGAAGCAAGGCGCACGAAGCTTGAACCTCGCACTTTCAGTGGCGATGGTCGCAGGCGAAGTGGTTCGCCAGCGGAACTAATCATAGCTGACGACCTCAAATTCGATGCCATTTTCATCGTCGAAGTAGAATCGCTTACCCGGCTCATAATCAGCATGAGAATACGGCGTATACCCTGCATCTTTTACCCGTTGCTCAATAGTATCTAAATCGCTGACGACAATGCCGACATGATTTAGATGCCCAACCCTTTGCTTATTGATCTCTGCGACCTTTGCGCCTTCAGATGGTGAAAAGATCGCTAGATACTCGTCATCTGTACCCACATGGATACTGCGGCCCCAGCCTGGCGTTTCGCCGGCCCAGCGTATCTTCCAATCAAACAATTTTGTGAGCGTCTCTGCAGTGCGATCGGCATCTGGGACAGTAAAATTTACATGCTCTAACTGAGCAAATTGCTTGGCCATTTTTTTCTCCTTTTCATATCTATTTTCGGATTGTAGTTTCTCAAGTGAACTTGAGATCAAGAGAAAAATTCATGACAAGCAAAAAAAGAAAGCTCATCACAATTTCAATCGGTGAAATCGCTGCACGCACAGGCATGAAAGTGTCCGCAATTCGGTACTATGAGCAACTCGGGCTCATACAGGCGATCAGAAGCGAAGGCGCCAACCGGCGATTCACGCGCTCCGAAATTCGCAAAGTGTCATTTATTTCAGTCTCACAGACACTTGGGTTTTCTCTGCAAGAGATAGGCGCTGAATTACAAAAGCTGCCTAATGATCGAGCACCCAATAAGGCAGATTGGGCCAAGATTAGCAGAACATTTCGAAAATCGCTCAATCGACGAATCGATATGATCGAGAAACTGCGCGACAAGCTAGACGGATGCATCGGCTGCGGTTGCTTATCCATGCAAAAGTGTGCGCTCTATAATAAAAACGACGAAGCAGCACTAACTGGAAGTGGTGCGCGGTTCATATTGGATGATTGAAAGTCACCTGAGCTCAGATTTTGGTCGCTCGTTTCATATCTCGATGCTGAATGCCCGCATCAAGATATTCGTCGGAACAGATTTCAAAACCCAAACGTTCATAAAACGAAATGGCACTCACCTGGCTTGAGAGAAAGAAATATTTGGTATTTGCATCAGACTGTTGTGCCAAGTCTTCCATCATGAACTGCATCAACATGGCGCCGATGCCAACACCACGGGCCTCCGGCAGCACAGCCACGCGCTGGAATTTGAACAAGTCATTCAAAGGCATCACGCGCGCGGTGCCGACAACAATGCCATCAAGCAGTACAACATAATGCAGGCAACGATCATCGCGTCCATCGCGCTCTAATTCGGAGGGTACATTTTGCTCGTCGATAAACACGGTTTCCCGAATGTCCATAGCGACTGCGATGTCTTCACGACTCAGCGCTCGACGGCAAACCAATTCCATATCTAGTTGTCTTCCACTTGATTTACTTTGGGTTACCCTAATCTGCACTAGGCAGGCGGCGCATTGTGAACTCGACGACATCATTATCGAGCAGACGCCAGCTTTCTACTTGTGTCCAATAAGCAGCCTTTGGGAAGTCTTTGAACCACTTGCGAGCCGTTGCGCGCGCTTGGGCTCTTTCCTGGCGGTATGTTTGGCGCACAAAAACCGATCCTGCCGCATCTTTGCGACTACGCGCCAAATTAGCGGCAAATCGTTCACGTGGTATTTTTGGCGTCGCCACAATCAAATCCCCAAACAAGAAACAACGGAACCGATAGGTGAGCGTAAACCCAAATATCAGAAAAACACAAATGGTTTTCGTGCATAACCTTTTGTGCGACATCACCTCAGCTTGGCAAAGCATGGCTCGCACGGTAGCAAAAAGAAAAGTGAACCGCGCACGGAAGTAAGCCTCATGCGAGAACGGCCAATTCTGCCACAAGAACTACCAGCAGACATCGATGACAAGAAGGCTACAGCTAAAGCATGGTTTGAAGAATTGCGCGATCGCATTTGCGCAGATTTCGAGACCTTGGAAGACGAGCTCGACGGCCCTTTCTCTGAATATGCGCCGGGTCGTTTTGAGCAAACACAATGGCTCCGCGATGACGGCAAGGGCGGCGGCGGTGTCATGTCGATGATGAACGGTCGCGTCTTTGAAAAGGTCGGCGTGCACACATCAACCGTTTACGGAGAATTCTCGCCGGAAATGCGCAAGCAAATGCCAGGCGCACAAGACGATCCAAGCTTCTGGGCCTCGGGCATATCGCTCATCGCTCACCCGCAAAATCCCAACGTGCCGGCGGTACATATGAATACGCGCATGGTGGTCACCTCTTCTTGGTGGTTTGGCGGCGGTGCGGATTTAACCCCAGTGCTTGATAGAAGACGCACCCAAGAAGATGCCGATACAATGGCATTTCATAGAAGCTTCGAACTCGCCTGCCAAAAGCATCCTGTTGCAGATTATGCAGATTATAAGAAATGGTGTGATGACTATTTCTATCTGCCGCATCGCAAGGAACATCGCGGCACCGGCGGTATTTTCTGCGATTGGTGCCACAGTGATGAGGCCGATGGCGGCTGGGATGCTGATTTTGCCTTCATCCGCGATATCGGCCGCACATTTTCGGTGGTTTACCCTCATTTGGTGAAGCGCAACTTCAACACAAATTGGACAGATGCCGACCGCGATGAGCAATTAGTGCGCCGTGGCCGATATGTGGAATTCAATCTACTTTATGATCGTGGCACCATGTTCGGTCTAAAAACCGGCGGCAATGTCGATTCAATTCTTTCATCCATGCCACCGGCAGTGAAATGGCCTTAGGTCTTTCTATGGCCGAATTATTGGCGCAATTTCCGCGCCAAGGTCGCGTCGATTGGATCGGCATTCGGCCCGAGCGGCGCGCCAACTTAACGACCTTGAATGAGGTTGAAATCACTGAAAATGGCCTTGCAGGCGACCACCGTACAAAGCCGGGCAAACGCGCTGTAACGCTCATACAAGCCGAACATTTGTCAGCAATTGCTGCGATGATTGGGCAGAGCGAAGTCGATCCCGGCCAATTGCGCCGTAATATTGTCGTATCAGGCATCAATTTACTCGCCCTCAAAGATCGCAAATTCAAAATTGGTGATGCAATCCTTGAAGGGACAGGCATTTGCGCTCCATGCAGCCGAATGGAAGAGGAATTTGGCCAAGGCGGCTATAATGCCGTGCGTGGTCACGGTGGTATCACCGCACAAGTTTTAGAGCCTGGATCAATCAAACTGGGCGATCACGTTGCGGCGCTTTAGCAATGGCCGGCACAGAATTGCCGATTTCTCATGCTCTTCTCCACACTACACAACAGGAGGGTCCAATATGAGAATATTTCAATGCAATAGCCTCGTCCCCGGTTGCAAATGGCACACTCGGGCCGAACAAGATGCCGAGATCGTTCGCCGCGTTGCCGAACATCTCAGAACCGCGCATCGCGAAAAAATCGTCCGCCCCAATCTGGTCGTCGAGATCAAAAAGCGCATCACCGAGGAACAGGCGGCCTAGCTGAGGTCAATTGAATGTTTAAATTTGCGACAGTAGTGCGTCGCGATCCAATGAGAAATCGCTGCTGATCCAGATTTCTTCAATCTGTTTCAGCTTCCCCCCAAGGTTTGGGCCTTTTTCATAGCCACGCTCCAGCAAATCCGCACCTTTGATCGGCATTTCAGGCAATTTCCATGCCTCAATGCTCTTCGCAAAACTGGCCAAATCATCGTCGCGCTGCATGGCCGTTTGCACATAAAGTCCATCAATCAACGCTTGCTTGGAATGCCGATAAGCCAGAGCGCGCAATGCCACATCATCTTTCGGCAGCTGCGACGGCAATGCTGCCCAAGCCCGCATGCGGTCACGCTGAGCGTTCGACAAACGCCAGCGAGTAGCGATGTCGTTCACGCTGTTTTGGCGTTTTGGTACAATCGCCATCAGGCGAATGAGCGGATCAACAGACCATTCATTGTTGCGTTCGGCTTCCATCAGAGCCGGAATGGCATCAATTCCCCACTTTTCGCTTTCAGGTAGCAATAGTGTCAGAACACCTACCTGACGCATCCACAATAGCGCACGCGACGGATCTGGCGCAGAAAATAATTTGTGCATTTCAGCCCAAATACGCTCAGCCGAAAGCGATTTGATGCCCTCTTTATGCCGCATGGAGGCCTTCAAACCTTCGGCGTCTGGTCGATGTTTGCCAAACCAGGCAAAAAATCTGAAAAATCGCAATATGCGCAAATAGTCTTCTTGGATACGTTCGCCTGCATCGCCAATAAAGCGCAAATTCATCGTTTCGACGTCTGAAAGACCATCCACATAATCATAAACCACCCCGGACCGGTCCACATAAAGAGCATTGATGGTGAAATCCCGGCGCTTGGCATCATGTTCAAAGTCAGTGCCGAATGCGACAACTGCATGCCGCCCATCGGTTTCGATATCTTTGCGCAATGTCGTAATTTCATAGCCCATATCGTTGAGCACTGCCGTCACCG
>JBCDFK010000113.1:0-6669 GCA_039178065.1 Pseudomonadota bacterium
CAGCAGCAGCTGCTGCTTCAACCAATGCGTTGTAGGTTGCTTCGCCTTCGCGAACATTTGCCTTGAACCAATCAAACACTGGCGCTGCTGCATCTTTAAATGCAGCCTTTTCTTCCAATGTTGGCACATAGAGGTCACCGCCAGCGGCTGCAAAATCAGCATAGGCTTGAATTGACTTACGCTTTGGCGAAGCAAATGTTGCCTGCTGAAGAGCCGCAAAGCCGTCCACGATAACGCGGCGTGTTGCTTCATCCATACCCATGAACTGATCGTTGTTCATGAACCAAAGAGCGCCCATGTAAGCATGACCATCAAGGGTCACATATTTTAGGCCAGCATCTGTGAACTTCATGCCCATAATATCTGTGATGCCGTTTTTAGAACCTTCAACAACACCTGTTTGGAATGATGTGAAAAGCTCAGGCCATGGAATTGGTGTTGGTGCAGCACCCAGTGCTTTAACAAGCTCCTGCGGCAGGTCAGCAACAACCGTACGGATTTTCAGGCCTTCCATGTCGCTTGGTGATTGAACGCGCTTTTGCGTGTTAGCAAAGTTACGCCATCCGCCCGTGTTACCGATTGTCATCAAGCGAATTTTGTCGCCTGAGTCTGCAAGAATATTCTGGCGCAGAGCGCGTGTGAATGTGCCTTCAGATAGAACTTCTTCAGCAATGCGGTCATCACGCAAGAGGTAAGGCAAGTCCATCACCTGAACATATGGGAAAGCGCCCGCTGCGCCGCCAGATGTGGAGATATAGATATCGATTGAGCCATCTGCGATACCTTGCAGGCATTCATCGCCTTTTGAGCAAAGCTGCGTACCAATGAAAAGCTCGACGGCAACTTTGCCGTTTGATGCTTTCTCAACATAGTCTTTAAAAACGACAAGACCGTCGTAATCTTCGTCGTTTTCATTTGAGTTGGCTGTCGCACGCAATGTGATGTCTGCTGCCAGGGCTGCTGAAATGCCGCTCACTGCTAGACCAATGCCGAGCGCTGCCGCTGACAGAGTTTTTGTTAGTTTAGATAGGATCATTCTGATACCTCCCGAGTGAATGAATGGTGTATGAATATGCATTTGTTCAGAAAACTCAAGGCATAATTTCAAACTGTATTGAGCGTAGCAGTGCGTTTGGCAGGATTGCAACTGATTGCTGACGCATAAAGTGAAATAAATTGAGTGCTTTATGTCAATATTGGCACCAAAGGAAACCAATAATGGTCGGTTTAGAGATCTTTGGCCCACCGGAAAAAAGCCGGCACTTTATGCCGGCTTGTTTTGATGACTAAACAGCTGTTAGCTCGCCGCTTTTAGCTCTAGTCTGCGTTTGTGCAATACCGGTTCCGTATAGCCTGATGGCTGCCCGCGTCCATCGATGACCAATTCAAGCGCTGCCTGAAACGCGATTGATCCGTCAAAATCGGCTGCCATTGCCTTATAGGTTGGATCATTGGCATTTTGACCATCAACGACCTTTGCCATCTTCTTCATTGTGTCGATAATCTGTTGCTCAGTCGCAACGCCATGATGCAACCAATTAGCCATGTGTTGAGAGGAGATGCGGCATGTTGCGCGGTCTTCCATCAGGCCAACATCATTAATATCCGGCACTTTGGAACAGCCAACACCTTGATCCACCCAACGCACGACGTAGCCCAATATGCCTTGCGCGTTGTTGTCGAGCTCATGCTGAATATCTTCGGCAGTCCAATTAGGACGCGGCGCAACCGGCACTGATAAAATATCGTCAATGCTCGCACGATCACGGCTGGATAGTTCTCCCTGCACATCGCTCACTTTGACCTGATGATAGTGCGTGGCATGAAGTGTTGCTGCCGTTGGTGATGGTACCCAAGCACAATTTGCACCGGCTTTGGGGTGGCCGATTTTTTGTTCCAGCATGGCCGCCATTAGGTCTGGCATAGCCCACATGCCCTTACCAATTTGCGCACGTCCAGCTAGACCGCATTCAAGGCCGATATCGACGTTCCAGTCCTCATAGGCACCGATCCAAGGCGCTTGTTTCATGTCACCTTTGCGGATCATTGGTCCCGCTTCCATCGACGTATGCATCTCGTCGCCGGTACGATCGAGGAAACCTGTATTAATAAATACAACCCGATGCTTAGCGGCACGGATACACTCTTTTAAGTTCACAGTTGTGCGGCGCTCCTCATCCATGATGCCCATTTTGATTGTATTGGGCGCCATGCCAATGGCTTTCTCAACGCGATCAAAAATCTCGACGGCAAAAGCCACTTCTTCGGGGCCATGCATTTTAGGCTTCACGACATACATGGAACCTTCGGTCGAATTCATGCGGCGACCGTTCGGGCCAATGTCGAAAAGCGCAATGAGTGCTGTAAACATCGCATCCATCATGCCTTCCGGCACTTCATTGCCATCTCGGTCGTGGATTGCTGGGTTTGTCATTAAATGCCCAACATTACGAATGAGCATCAGCGAGCGACCTTTTAGCTTAGTGTCGCTGCCATCTGGAGCGCTGAAATCGAGATCCGGCGCCAATTCACGCGTCACTGTCTTGCCGCCTTTTTCAAAGGTCTCTTTTAGATCGCCTTTCATCAGCCCAAGCCAATTGCGATATACTTGGACCTTGTCTTCTGCATCAACAGCAGCGATTGAATCTTCGCAATCCATGATCGCTGTCAAAGCAGATTCCAGCCAAACATCAGAAATATGCGCTGGATCGCTTTTGCCAATCTGGTGTTCCGCATTGATGTGAATACCAACATGCATGCCGTTTTTGATGAACATTAAAGCGCGCGGCGAAGCGGCATCACCCTTATAGCCCGTAAATTGTGACGGATCGGCAAGACCTGTCTCACCGTTTTCAGCTGCGATCAGCAGCACGCCGTCTTCAACTTTAAATCCGGTTGCATTGCTCCAGCCACCTGCGGCGAGCGGGATGGATTTATCCAAAAAGTCTTTTGCCCACGTAATAACACGTTGTCCACGTGCCTCGTCATAGCCTTTGCCTTGCGGTAAATCGCCAATCGCATCGGTGCCATACAATGCATCATAGAGCGAACCCCATCGCGCATTGGCCGCATTAAGGGCAAAACGAGCATTCATAATCGGAACAACTAGCTGCGGGCCGGCAACGGTGGAGATTTCGGAATCTACATTGTCGGTTTCAACCGAAAATTTATCACCCTCTGGAACCAGATATCCAATATCACGCAGGAAGGCCTTATAAACCTCCATGTCATTTGGCGCACCGTTCTGCTTGTACCAATTGTCCAACTTGGATTGCAGGTCTTCGCGCTTTTCAAGCAAAGCACGATTTTTAGGGGCAAGATCGTGGACGATGTCCGAGAATGACTGCCAGAAATCGTCGGCGCTAACGCCTGTGCCTGGCAGGGCTTCTTTTTCAAGGAAATCGTGTAGAATTGACGACACTTGCAGGCCGAATTTTTCAACTGATGTGGACAAGGCAATTTACTCCGATTTTGGTCGTGCCGCACGCTTGTGCATTTTATGGGTTGGATATGACTCTAAGGGATTGTGTGTCAATTAGGCGAAAATGAAAAAGATCTGTTCCAATTGGGCAATAATCTATGTGATTGCGGGTCTCCCGCTCGCAATGGCCGTAATTGTGGCGGATAAAAACACACGCTGATCATCTTGGGTATAGTACTTTATATCCTCATGAACTTGTGTCGTTGCGTCCGATGCGCCGGCCTCCTTGGCCTTCTGTTCCACCGCGTTGGAACAAGCCGCCTTGGCAGCTGCAATGGCATCATCCTCGCTCATGAAACTGTTTTTCACCAACTGCAGTTCAGTGCCTGTTATCTCAAAATGCTGGGATTCGGTCAGAACGATCTCCGCATTGACCGCTACACGAACCTGGCCAACGACGGCTCCAATTGCATTTGCAACATCGGCATCGTTCGGCACCTGACATTCAACGCCCAAAATATCAGCAGCATCCGGATAGTAGGCTGAAGCGCCGGCACCAAGGCCGATCAGCGGCCGATCTAAGAACAATGCCATCCGCGCCATCGCTTGCGTGCGATTGAGCGCTCTTTCAATCAAAGGGGACTGAACGAGCGCTGATCCATCAAGTCCATCTTCACATAGCACGCTTTCCAATACGCGCTCTGCAGACAGTTTTTTTAGCCGGGTAACGATATCACTTGCCAGTTTATCTGGATCTTTTGCAATTGCTCTTCCATTACCGTCTTTCTTTCGGCCAAAAAGTTCAATTGCGCATTTTGCAGCTTCCGCATCCCAGTGCGAAAAATGACCAATTACATGCTGGGCATCGGACGGTGTTATACCTGCAATTAAAACAAGCCCGCGCGCTGCGAGCGCGTTAAGGGTCGCCAGTTCTGCGGTGCTTTTCAACAATCTATCGAGCGGCTGCGGAGCCTGCGTTATGCGAGCAAACAAGGCGGCCTGAGAGTTTGACAATCCAGAAGACAAATGATCGGGCATGCCTGTTCCAAGCGCGAACCGTCCATCTAACCGACCGGGTGTATGAGTATCCAGTTGACGCCTCAGAGCACTCATCACGACTTCGCGGTGCGCTGTCGCCAAAAGAGAAACAGGTACCAAACGCCGCGGACCCAGATTGATTTTAAGATCGAGCGCACCTTCGTCAATTGCGACTTCGCTATCGCCACCTAGACCGAATGTGCGCATGGCTACAGCATCCACCATGGTTCGATAGCCGCCAACCGTTGCCCCCGCTGCATCAATACGAGGTTGGCCATCTTGCAATATTGCAATGTCGGTCGTGGTGCCGCCAATGTCTGAGACAATCGCGTCGTCAATATCGGTCAAAAAATGTGCACCGACCAAAGAGGCTGCCGGGCCAGAGAGGATTGTCTCAATGGGGCGTTGCAAAGCAAAGTGTTCGGACACCAACGAACCATCACCGCGAACAACCATCAAGGGCGCATCGATTTTTTGATCGCTCAAAAAGTCGCGCGTGGCATGAATGAGCCGTGCAATCATGTCGATCAGCCTGGCGTTAAGCAGGGTTGTCAACGCGCGACGTGGGCCGTCAAGTTTTGAAGAAAGTTCATGACTGCAAGTCACTGGGCGATCTGTTTTTGCCAGTACCAAATCCCGCACGGCGATTTCATGTTCCGGGTTCCGTACGGCAAAATACCCAGCGACCGCGAAGGCTGAAACATTTTGATAGAGCTCATCGAGTTGGTTTTCCAAAGTGCTTAGGTCAAGCGGCTTCGGCTTGCCGTGGACATCGTGGCCACCTGGCAAAAAAATCACCGGATCATTGCCCAGTGCTTCCTTCAGACCACCACGGCCGAGGTCCGATTCATCAAAGCCGATCATCACCAATGCGGCGCGGCCTCCCTGCCCCTCAACCAGCGCATTGGTCGCAAGCGTCGTTGAGATCGATACCATTGCGATATCTGCTGGCTGAATGCCAGATTGTGCCATTACCTTGCCGGCAGCGCCCGCTATACCAATCGATAATTCGTGCCTTGTTGTGAGCGCTTTCGCTTTGGCGATCACTATGCCGCGCTCATCATCAAATATGACTGCATCGGTATATGTGCCGCCCGTATCGAGGCCTAAGGAGAAAGACATGAGGAAGCGCCCAATTTGATCAGGGTTTGATCTAAGTCAGAATAAGAAAAATGCAAAGACGTTTATCGCGGCGTTACTTTCATGGGCAATCCATTTTGTGGCTGCACGGTGAGCTTTTGTACTGGCCAGGGCGCAAGCGATGGGGTTGCTTCAAACCGGAATTCTTTCATCAACAGCGCCAAAGCGATGACCGCTTCCTGTAGCGCAAATGTTGCGCCGATGCAGATCCGAGGACCGGCGCCGAAGGGCAAATATTGAAACCGGTCAATCTTGTCACGGTTTTCTGGCCAAAAACGCGACGGGATAAATGCATTCGGATTGTCCCAAAGAATACGATTTCGGTGCAGTGTCCACGGCATGACAAGCAGTGTTGAGCCTTTCTTGATTTCTACCTTCTCACCATTTTTGAAAGTGAATATCTCCGTTTCAATGGCTTCTCTATTGATGGATGGAGCGGGCGGATAGAGACGCATTGCTTCTTCGAAGACAGCTCGGGTCTTGGGCATAAGGTCGAGCCATTTCACAGGTTCGAGATCATCCTTTAGCACCGTATCTATTTCGTCTTCTACCAGCGCACGTTCCTGTGGTGCTCTGGACAGCAGATATATTGTCCAGCCCAAGGCTCGCGCTGTGGTTTCGTGACCGGCACCAATGAACGTAATCAGATTGTCTTCAATCTCATCGGCGGAAAGTCCATCGGGCCCCTCGGCATTGAGTAGTAGGGTCAGAAAATCATTGGCGACATCTTCTGGACTTGTCCGTAGTTTTTCGCGTCTCGCATCCATTGTGTTGCGCACAACGTTTCTGAACTTTTCCAGTACTTTGCGTCCGCGCCAACGCCGAATCCGCGGGAGCCACTCGGGCGCCTTTAGAAGATCGAGCGGATCAACCGAGCCCATAGTGGATAAAAGCTCATCAACATCGCTAGAAAAATCGACGCCATCGGTAACAACTTCGCCAGAGAATAATGTCGCTGACAATACCTCAAAGGTCAGCTCGGTCATATCATGGCTAATATCATGGAGCTTTGCGCCCTCGCGATACTTCTCGGCAAATTCGTTGGTTGAATTTCGCATCATTTCAGCAAA
>JBCDFK010000114.1:0-6639 GCA_039178065.1 Pseudomonadota bacterium
ATTTATCTGTGCCTTATGCAGATTAAGTGAATCAATTTGAGCATTGGGGTCGGTCAGATGGTCGTTGACAATGTTGAGGACGGGTCGTTCCAATTCTTTTGCTGGAATGCGCCATGAGGTTTGTTGATTTGGTTCTCCTTTAGTGCCCTGGTTCTGGGAAATGTAGTAGTAATATCGCTTGCCATTTTTGATAGTATGCGTGGTCGAAAGTCTTGCCCCATGTTCATCAAAAACCAGACCAGTAAGCAAATGTGCGGATGAAGAATTGCAATTTGATTGCCGCCTAATTGTGTTGGCTTCCATCTTGTTTTGAACTGACGCCCACAGCTCTTCATTGATGAAGGCTTCATGTAAGCCATCGTGAATTTTGTCCTGATGTCTGATCTTGCCGATATAGATTGGGTTGGAAAGAAGGTGATAAAGATTGCCTCTTCCAAACGGCGCGGTCTTTCGTTCCGCTCCATTTGTTTGCTTGTAAGTTCTAGTCGTCAATCCAATTCGGTTTGCTTCTTGTGATAGTTTGTTGACAGAACCCAATTCCATATATTTTTCAAACAGCCATCGAACGATTTTTGCTTCAGCTTTGTCGATGACAAGTTTTTTGTCTTCGGACTTGTAACCCAGCGGGACGGTGCCACCCATCCACATGCCTTTCTTTTGGAAGCCGCGATTTTGTCCTTGATCCTCTCTGCTGTTACCTCACGCTCAAACTGCGCAAAGGATAGAAGCACATTGAGGGTTAGTCTGCCCATCGATGATGTTGTATTGAACTGTTGAGTGACCGAGACGAAAGAAATACCCTTCTTATCAAACACATCCACGATCTTGGCAAAGTCCATCAGTGACCGTGTCAGGCGATCAATCTTGTAGACCACAACAATATCAATCAGGCCTTGTTTGATGTCCCTCATTAGTTGCTTCAGGGCAGGGCGATCCATGGTTCCACCCGACATCCCGCCATCATCATAATGAGTGGAAGAATGCTTCCATACCAGACTGGCTTGCGAAGCGATAAAGGCGGCACAAGCTCCTCTTTGAGCATCAAGTGAGTTGAAGTCCTGATCAAGGCCCTCTTCGGTCGACTTACGCGTGTAGATCGCACATCGAAGGCGTTGAGCCTGCTGCTTGCCGCGGGTTCGGGGCAGAACGCTATCATCAACCACCACGTTCATGATGCCACTCCAAAGAACCGCGGTCCTGACCATTTGGTGCCAGTAATCGCTAGTGCAATGGCAGAAAGTGAAGAATAACGCTCTTCATTCCATTCAAATCCATCATCAGTCACATCGACATAGTGCGTTTGACCATGCCATTCCCGTATTAGGCGAGATCCAGTAGCCATCTTTTGCTTGGGAAGAGCATCCAACTCCGGATTCTTGCCAGCAGCGATCGTCAGCAACGCTTTACGAGTATCGGCTCTCAACCCGCCACGGCGCTTGGCCTGTAACCGATAACCAGCTGCTCGCTCCAGCAGTCCGCGTTTCACGCCTTTGGGCGGGCGGTATTTAAATTGCTTGAACCAAACCTCAACCAACTCAATGCGAGACAATTCATCCAGCTGATTGATTTGATCCTCGAGCTTGAGTCTGCGTGTATCGGTAAGTAGCTCAACCATGAAGTGTGTTCCCAATTTTAAGTTCGGGTCCACACATGCTTCCTTTGCACCAACAGTCCAGTCGAAAGAGCAAAACTCACTACAAAGAACGAGAAGGCTTGTTCTATCCGATTTATTGTCGGGAAGTCGCGGGCTTAGTGCGTCAGCCAACGGCAACTCAGGGCGGAAAGCGGACATTCGCAGCTCTAGGATGACGGCCCTCCGCGCTGGTTAGTCAAGTTTGGGATTAACCAAGAACCGGGGTATAAATGCGGTTCATGAAAGTTCCTTCATTTTCCAACTGTTGTATCATCTGTCTTCGAGAGCACTTGTCCGCCAGAAACGAGAAACTAACGAACGAGCATGTCATTCCAAGCTCATTGGGCGGGACGTTGCAATGCAAGATGATCTGTTCGGATTGCAACAGCACATTTGGCCACTCATTTGAAGCGAATGCAAAGTCTGATCCTGCAAGTCGAATAGCAATCGCGAGTCTGAGAGATAAGTTACCGCAACTCTACGAAGCCATCGAAAATGGCCAGCGGCACAAATTGGAAACAGTACTGGGTACTCATCGAGCTAAGTTTTTAGATGGAAGGATACTTGGTGCGACTGAGGAACTAAGTGATGGTTCACTGCTAGTCCCACACGAAAACACCGAAAAAAAGCTAACTAGTTTGCTTCGGAGTGAGGGGATGAGTGACGAAGATATTTCGTTTCGGCTCTCAGAAATTCACAACTCAGACATCAATATTAAACTTCAGGTATCTGAAAATCTTACCATAATACAAAGAGCTGCCTACCACACTGGGGCTGACCTAGATGGTGGAACGCCACTCAATCCGTTGGTTTGTCTCAAGATTTCGTATGAGTTCCTGGTGTTGCTGTTCGGACGTGCTATGCTGGTTGATGAGCAACCGCTCAACTCTATTCGAAGTGCATTGCGAGAATCAATTTTCCCAGATCAACATGCACAAATCGAAGTTCTGCACGCAGGTGAGTATCGGGCTTTCCATGGATTACTTTTTGAAAACAGCCTGCCCCACGTTGTAGTTCAGGTTAGACTATTTGGTAGACTAGCTTACAGAGTGCATTTCCTGAAATTGCGTATCAACTCCCCACCAATAAGATACACTCAAGACCTTGAGTACAATAGCGAACGGCTTGATAGGTTGAGTGAGAACGAGTGAGTTTGGGTTGTGCGAATGGCAACTTCGGGCCGGAAGCGGACATATCCAACAAAGCTCACGAGCTGCAGCTCTACGGACTTTTCTGCCTACAACGCAATGGCAGATTTCAAGAACATACAGTCAACCAAGCTTACGTAATTTATGCACACCCGAGAGCTCGCTGAGCAGCCAGGCATTCGTTCCCTGAAAGTCCAAATTGATCCTATTGTAAAATGTCCACGATCAGAAGGCGGGTCAGTCGCTAAGCCATGGTGAAATCTTATGCATTTAAGCCAAGATAGACGTTTGTTTCACGCAGCAATTCACTTACGTCCATATCATGAATTCCGAGTTGCGACAGTTTTTCTGCAATATTATTCAAATACTCTAGACTGCTGCCCATAAACCCGGCGCCAGTTGCCAAAAACTGGATTTGTTCGGTGCGGGTGAGCTTGGCATCAATGAGGTCGGCATCGTGATCTGCGACAAAGGTTAGTGCGTTCAGTATTTCATCCTTCACAATCACTTTGACGAACTTCGCCTTATAAGCTGGTGCAATCATTTCCCGCCGCCAAAGAACTTCAGTTTCTTCTTCTATGTTATCCTGTTCAATCCTGAACAATAATCCGTCGCAGCCTTTCCCCCTGTCAAGAGCAACCATGAGGCCAGGAGCATCCATTGTACCTCTTCCTCCATAAATGTCCTTGACGATAAAGCGCCTTGCATAATCCGCAATATGGGCAAGCCTGACTTCTGCAAAGCGAATGCCTGGATTCCACATCAATGACCCGTAACCGAATACCCACAGGTCATTATCTCGGTGTGGCAACATCGTTTCCAGACGCATTGCCTCCCGTATTTCATCGGTCCGCCACCAGTTCTGTGGTAGTCCCAGCTCTTTCATCTTTGCCGCCAAGGTGGCTGAAGTTAAATTACGCAAAGGCGAAGTCAGTGGATTTGCTATTTCACCGCGCAGTTCAGGATGATGGAAAAACGGGTCAATAGCGTCAGTCATTGATTGATACCTTATACGATCCTGCTTCTGTAAAAGTTTAACTGTTTAGCAGTCTTTGTAATGCGCCCTGATGTCCAGATGAATAGTCGCCGATCACTGCAGCCTGTCAAGATAATTGCTTGCAGAGCCTTTACAATTTAGATGGACAAAGAGCGGTCTTATCAGTCGAGCCTCTATTCTAATTTGGACCGCCGCCGATACTTTGAATTTGATCGCATAAACTCTGCGCGGCACTTAATGAGCGACAAGTCGCCCTCGCCATTGAAGGAAGTATCATCCACTCTAGCATCCACGCCGCACCTGAACGTTCTTGTTCGTGAATCACTGCATGCTGCATACCGGATAATTGCGTGGCATTGAAGCGTGCCAAAGTTACGAGAAGTTCAGCCAAGATCGGGTTGGATTTGTGCGGCATGGCAGAGGATCCTCCGCCACTACTCAGCTTGATTTCATCAATGCCTTGCTGCGCCATCAATGCGATATCCTGGCCCATTTTTCCCAAGGTTCCGGAAAGGTTCGATAAGTTGCTGCACAGTAGTGCAATGGCTGACCTATCAGTGTGCCAAACGTGAGGCGCTGTATTTAGATCAAGTTGCCGCGCCATTTCCTCTGCAATTTGATCCGCCTTGTCACCATATTGAGACCGCGTCCCGGTTGCACCACCCAGCTGAAGCTGCGACACACGGGGCTGAACAGCGATGAACTGAGCGATATGGCCATGCAGTGGCGCCCGCCAAGTTTTGATCCGGTCGCCGGCCGAAATTGGCAAAGCTGCCTGCATCCGCGTGCGACCCATCATTTGGGAAGATCCGTGTTTTAAGATCAAATCGGACAACGAACTATCCAACGAATTACATCTCTGCAAGATGAGTGCCACAAGCGCCCGCATGCTCAGCGCAAGCGCAGTATCTAGCACATCTTGAGACGTGGCTCCTGTGTGGACTGCATCGGCATGGTTCCCCGCAAAACTACGCAATTGTCTCACAAGATCTGGAATAGGCAGGCCATCACGCTCTGTTCCCAAGTGGAGACGTTCCATATCAATGGTTTCAGACTGTATGGCCTCGGCAGCAGCAGCGCCGTGACCGATTGGAACGTTGCCAACACTTTCCAAAGCATATGCCAGCGCAATCTCAAACTTCAGATAATGCTCAAGCTGTGTTTCGGGAGACCAAATCTGGTCTGCTTCAGCATCGCCGAAAAGACCACGCAGCCATGGATTGTTGAATACTTGGCTCATGATAATTTCTCGTGAAATTCAAGAAGAGCCTCGGTAAATTTATCTGGCACCTCAATACAAGGAAGATGACCAACCTGGTCAAAGCACAGGTACTCCGCGTTTGGAATTAGTTTAGCCAATGACCTCACGCTTGCTTCGGGCGTTGCTTGGTCATCGCTCCCAGCGATGCACAGGGTTGGACATTTGAGCTTAGCCGAAGTTGTTTCCAGGTTAGCGTCCCTGATTGCTGTACAGGCTGCGCGATATCCAGCAATCGGTGTGCGCACGAGCATCGTACGATACCCCAATAATTGGCTCTGCTGGACTTCCGAAAATCGAGGAGAAAACCATCTCTTCATGATGTCATCTGCTATAAGCTCAATGCCTAGCTTATCAATTTCTGAAAGTCGACTTTCCCAACTGTCGTTATCGCCTATTCGATAAGATGTATTGCTGAGCAACAGCCCCGAAACTAAATCTGATCTCTGGCTCGCAAGCTCTTGTGCTATCAGGCCTCCAATGGACACAGCGCAAATCAAGGCATCGCTGATGCCAACATGATCCAACAAACTGGCCAAATTGCCGGCAAATTCAGTGATTGTATGGCTCTCGCCGGTGGACAGACCATGGCCGCATTTATCGTACCTAAAATGCGGAATAGACGTTGGCATGCGCGACACGACGTCGTCCCAGATACGAAGGTCTGTGCCGAGAGAATTAATAAAGACAACAGCTCTTTCGCCATCTCCTGGGTGCCAGGAAAAATGAAGGTTTTTGGTATCGATATCTAGGAACTCAACCATTTTGGCATCGTTGTGCGTGTTCAATCATTGGCAACTTTCGGCAAGCCGAGAATGCGTCGGGCGTCGTCAGTAGATGCAATCGGCCTTTCATGTTTTTCGCATAATTGGACCACACGTTGGACAAGTGCGGCATTTGATGGTGCGAGCGTTTTTCGATCAAGTCGCACGTTATCTTCAAGGCCGGTCCGCGCGTGACCTCCCGAGGTTATTGCCCATTCATTGACGACAATCTGCTGCGCACCAACGCCAGCGGCGCACCAAGGAGCGTCAGGTCCAAACAATCGCTTGACCGTGCTGATGTAAAAATCAAACACTTCGCGGTCGACTGGCATCGCATTTTGCACACCCATAACGAACTGGACATATGGAAGGTCCGCAAGACGACCGTCTGCTTTCATTTTTGCTGCCTGAAAGATGTGTGAAAGATCGAAGGCTTCTACCTCAGGTTTGACGTTATACTCACGCATTTCCGCAGCTAGCCAATCAACAAGTTCTGGAGGATTTTCATACACGCGCAAAGGAAAATTGTTTGACCCGACCGCCAAGGACGCCATGTCAGGTTTGAGCGGAATCATGCCGCCGCGGGTTGGTCCTGAACCTGAGCGCCCTCCGGTCGAAAACTGAATGATCATCCCCGGGCAATGCTTCAATAAACCTTCTTTCAAGCGAGCAAATTTCTCGGGGTCAGATGAGGGTGTTTCGTCGTCATTTCTGACATGCGCATGCACCATAGTTGCGCCCGCTTCAAATGCCTCCTGCGTGCTTTCAACCTGCTCACTCACGGTGATGGGCACTGATGGATTGTTGGCCTTTTTGGGAAGTGAGCCGGTAATTGCTAC
>JBCDFK010000115.1:0-6575 GCA_039178065.1 Pseudomonadota bacterium
ATGCACCGCGTCCAACAATCGTGCAGCCCGCAGACACATCAACTTTGCCTGCCCCGCAACAAAATATTGCCGAAACCTCCGATGAATGGCCCGAAACGCCAGAGCAAAAACGTGCTCGAATTCTGGCCGAAATAGAGGCGGGCAAACGACCTGAAAATTTTGTCACAAGCCCTTCTGAAGCCCAGGCTTTGGGTGCTTCCGAAGGCCCCGGCCGTTCTACGGTCGCTGGACAGCGTGTCTATTTGACTGACCCTCCAACAGAATATCGTCAGCCCGCCCAAACAGCAGCTTATGGCGATTTAGGTCCGACGGAATCCGCTAAAGAGCGCGCACGCAAGAAGGCGTCAAAGAGTGGTGACCAGGGCGGATGGCGCCGTTTGGTGCCCTGGCTCTAGTCAGGCCTCGCGGACGCGCTTTGTTTCGAAAAAACGCTTAAGTATCTCGGCCGAACGTTTTTCGCCAATGCCTGCATAGACTTCTGGTGCATGGTGGCATGTTGGCGAGTTAAAAAACTGCACACCGGAGACAATTGCGCCACCCTTTTCATCGACAGCGCCAAAGTATACACGACGAATTCTCGCATGGGAGATTGTGCCGGCACACATTGTGCAAGGCTCCAGCGTTACATAGAGATCGCAACCCTCCAGCCGATCCTGTTCAAGCTCTTGGCATGCCATACGTATCGCCAGCGTCTCAGCATGGGCGGTAGGATCATTGAGCGACCGGGTTCGGTTACCCGTTTGCGCAACGATTTTGCCATCTAAAACAACCACGGCACCAACGGGCACCTCGCCCAAATCAGCAGCAGCTAGCGCTTCATCCAGCGCAATGTCCATAAAAGTCTTGCTGATTTGATTGTTTGTTGGTTCTGACAAAACTTTCTCTCGCGCTTATCTAATCCATTTGTTAGGGAGTGCGGCAAAAGGCAAACACCAAATGACGCAAAACGACAAGGGCCAAGGTCCGAAAAACAAACGCAGTGAGGGCGGCGGATCTGTACGCACCGAAGAACGTATCGCCAAAAGATTGGCGCGCGCTGGCATAGCGTCGCGACGTGATGCAGAGGCATTGATTATTGACGGCCGCGTGAAGGTGAATGGAAAAACACTTAAATCGCCAGCGCTCAATGTGTCCGACAGCGACGTGATATTGATTGACGGAAAACCAATTCCAGCGATCGAACGAACGCGTCTGTGGCTCTATCACAAGCCCGGTGGCTTAGTGACAAGCAATCGAGATACGGAAGGTCGAGCTACAGTGTTCGACAATTTGCCGTCAGAATTGCCAAGGGTCATTTCAATTGGTCGCCTGGACATCAATACTGAAGGCCTGTTGCTGCTGACCAATGATGGCGGACTGGCACGCGTCTTAGAACTACCGCAAACCGGTTGGCTTCGCCGCTACCGCGTTCGCGCGCATGGCAAAATCACCCAGGAACAACTCGATAAGCTGAAGGACGGGATTGCTGTTGATGGCATCTTCTATGCATCCATTGAAGCAAGGTTGGAGCGCGAGCAGGGCTCTAATGTCTGGATCGAAGTTGGTCTGCGCGAGGGCAAAAACCGCGAAGTAAAGAACGTCATGGGAGCGCTCGGTTTGGAAGTGAACCGCCTGATACGAATTTCTTTTGGCCCCTTCCAGCTTGGTGATTTGCCTCAGGGAGCGGTGATGGAAGTAAAAGGGCGCACGTTGCGTGAGCAACTAGGCGACCGCCTGGTAGAAGAATCCGGTGCCAATTTTGATGCGCCGGTAACAAAAGCATTTCCCAATGCGCCTGTACGCTCAACGAAGATAGTCGACGATAAACGCATTGAAGCGAATCGTCGTGGCGAATGGGTAACCGGAACAAAACTGCTTGGTGAAGCCGCTGAAGAAGAAGCCCGCCGGGCAGCAAAAAAAGCCGGACGTCGATACGAAAAACCAGCCGAAACGCGGGAGCGAATTCGCGATGGATGGTCCACTTCAGCGCCGTCGGAGGGCGCAAAAAAGAATGGCTTTGAAAAACCAAAGCGGGAAGCGCGGCCCAATAGATCTTCCAATGTTTGGATGGCGCCAGGCGCTCGCCCGCAGGGTAAGACGAAGGCTGATGAAAGCGCCTCTGGGGATGGCTTTAGATCAAAAAAGGGCAAAGACGGTCTGAAGTCACGCGGCATGTATGGTGCTAAGAACGAAGGTGGTGAGCGTCGCAGCACAAAAATGTTTGGCAAGCCAGGTGACAATTCATCAGGCGGCAAACCAAGCAAATCAAGCGCCGATCGCGCTGCAAAGTGGAAAGCCGGTGCGGGTGCCAAATCGACCAAGCCAAAGTCTGCACGACCTCCACGTAGTAAGAAGGATTGATTAATCGATGCGGATTGTCGGCGGAAAATTTCGCGGGCGAAGCATTGCCGCGCCCAAAAGGGGTAGCAGCGATATCCGACCAACGACCGATCGTGCACGCGAAAGCCTTTTCAACATATTGCAACATGCGCATCCAGAAAAACTAGAATATACTCGTGTACTCGATCTCTTTTCAGGAACTGGAGCGCTCGGATTTGAAGCCATGTCGCGCGGCGCTGCCTTTGTCTTGTTTGTTGAAATGGGTTCCCAAGGCCGCGGATTAGTGCGTGAAACCATGCACACACTAGGGCTGCAGGGGGTTGCAAAACTGTTCCGCCGGGATGCAACAAAACTGGGTGACATTGGTACCATGGAACCTTTTGATCTCGTTTTTGCCGACCCGCCATATTCGAAGCGATTTGGCGAGGGCGCGCTGGTGGCACTGCGGGATGGTGATTGGCTAAAAGATGAGGCATTAATTGTTTTGGAGGAGGCATCAAATGCACCCTTCAATTTGCCCGAAGGATTTGTCTTAATAGATGAACGTCGCGCCGGTGACACATTGCTGCGGTTCATCAAGCAACAAAATGGTGCGTGATCTAAATTGGAATTTACATGACACAAAATGCAGTGCTTGACCTCAATAGCAATTCTGGACCCACGATAGCGATCGCCTTTGGTGGCGGGGGCGCGCGAGGTTACGCTCATATTCATGTCATTGAAGTGCTCGACGAACTTGGTATTCGGCCTGTTGCAATCTCTGGCGCATCTATTGGTTCCATTATGGGTGTTGCGATGGCGTCCGGCATGAGCGGCAAGGAACTAAGAGAATATGCGCTTGATTTGGCTGGCAATAAAACCGACGTTTTAAGACGTGTCATACAATCGCGTTCCGGAAGCTTAAGGACGCTCTTTTCAAGCGATAGCAATTTGGCGCAGCTCGATGCTGTCAGCATTTTGAAGTCATTTTTGCCGACGCAGATGAAAACCTCATTTGATGAGTTGCTCATTCCCACGAGCATCAGCACCACCGACTATTACGGTGCAAAAGAGCGGGTATTCGAAAGTGGAGACCTGTTCACTGCTATGGCGGCATCTGCCGCGATTCCTTTTGTTTTCCAGCCGATAAAACACGAAGATCGGTATCTGGTTGATGGAGGTATCTTCAACCCGGTTCCCTACGATCATCTGCACGATAAAGCTGATATCATCATTGGTGTTGACATCATTGGCACCCCTGCGGGCGATCCAACCAAGCGCCCTAGAGCGGTGGATAGTGCCTATGGAGCCAGCCAGCTGATGATGCAGTCCATTCTGTCACACAAATTGGCAATGTCGCCCCCAGACATATTTTTGCGTCCAAATGTTTCGAAATATCGCGTTCAAGACTTTTTCAAAGTCAAACAAATATTGGCGGACTCTGAAGGTGTTCGCGATGAACTCAAACGTGCATTGGACAGGGCCATTCAGCAAGCAAGCTAGATTGCCCCTTTGGCACTGGTGAAAGGTGAATGTGCGGAAGGTGGCGCCGTCCCATGATCTGAGCCGCCACCGCCTTGCGTCTCAATATTCTTGATAACGCGAAAACAGGTAATAACCGCTGCAATACCAAACACTATAGCACCAAGACCCCAGCCTGCTATGACACCTTGTGCACCGTAAAAATGAGCACCGACCCAAACAAAGGGTATGACGCCCAGGGTCGAACGACCCCAATTGAAGACGGTTGAATAGAATGCAAAGCCGAGATTGTTGAATGCCGCATTGGCAACGAACAAGCCGCCATTGAACAAAAAGCTTATCGCAGCAAATTGACAGAAAAATACGATAAGCTCACGGGCTTCGTTCTGCGCGCCGAATATATCAGCAATAGCGCCTGCCATCAGCGCCAGCAAAATGCAGGTGCCAACGACATATACCATTGTGAAAATAAGCGCGTCGCGCATGGCTTCGTTGATACGGTCAAAGCGCTTAGCCCCGTAATTTTGCCCCAAGATAGGGCCAACTGCGCCCGATAGGGCAAATATTACGCCGAATGCGACGGGTATAAGCCGACCGATCACAGCCCATCCAGCTACTGCATCATCGCCAAAATTTGAAATCTGTGCCGTCACATATGCGTTGCCAACAGGCGTCGCGAGTTGGGTAAGAACAGCCGGTATCGCAATCACAGAAAACGGTCGTGCAATACTGGCAAAAGTTGCTCTGCTAGGCACCTTAACCAGATGGTGAACATAGATTGCACCGTGAAGTCCAACCGCCATAATCAAAAAGCGCGATATAACGGTCGCGATTGCCGCGCCCGTCACTTCTAGGTCGAAGCCAAATATAAACAGAGGATCCAGCACTGCCGAAGCTGCGCCGCCAATCAGCGTAACATACATGGCGCGTTTAGCATCGCCAACGCCACGCAATATGCCTGAGGCGCCCATACCTATTGCCATGATGGGTATCGACGGCAATACAATTTCAAGAAATCCCGTGGCGATTTCCAAAGTGGCGCCCTTCGCGCCCAGCAGGCTTAGAAGGTAGCCAATATTGGGCCACATGAGTGCTGTGACGATGCCCATGGCAAGCGCGATGAGAAGCAACGCCGCTCCACCATTTTCAGCGGCGCGAACGCGATCCTCCTCGCCAAGTGCTTTGGAAACCATTGCACCCACGGCAATTGTCATGCCGATGGCAATTGAAGTTGTAAAAAACATCAGCGTGCCGGCATAACCAATCGCTGCTGCTAGAGCATCTTGGCCCAACAGCGAAATGTAAAACAGGTTGAGTGCGTCAACCAAAAAAATGGCAACCAGTCCAATGGAACCGGTCGTCGTCATAGTGATGACGTGCCGCATCGTCGAACCGGTTGTAAATTTCGCGTTTGGGTGCGCTTCTTCTTTATTGTCGGACAATTAGGTCGCCTCACTTATTCAGCAGCATCGCTGTTCTTTTCGCTTGAATCGTGATCCGCATCAAAGTTGACAATTTTACCTTCTTTGGGCGGTTTGGAAAGTGGCTCCGGCGTGACTGGCTTAGTATGCACCATATGGGCGCCAGCAGTGATTCCGTCGGTTGCCTGGACGCGCAAACGTTCTGAATCTCTTTTGCGAACATCATCGACAATTTCGGTCGCCAGCGCATCGCTCGTGCCCAAAGCTTCAAGTGTCTTGCCACCAAATACCAATCCAGATTCAAATGTTTCACGAAGCTCATAGTCGACCCCTTTAGCTCTGAGCTCCAGGGTGTGTGCCCGATCATAGGCCCGAACGAAGAGATGTGTGCCAGGATAAGTCGATTGTATCAGGTCAACGATTTTGTCTGTCACTTCTTTCTTATTGGTGCATATGGCAATGATCCGTGCACGGCGAATGCCTGCAGCTTCTAAAAGCTCTTTCCGGGTGCCATCTCCAAAGTAAATGCGAAATCCAAATCTACCGGCTGCCCGCACGCGTTCAGTATCATGATCAATAATGGTCACACGGCTGCCACCTGCGAGCAAAATTTGCGCTGCAATTTGACCAAACCGAGAGAAACCGATCAAAAGAACATCAGGGCTTTCATCCGCATCGTCGAAGTTTTCATCCATCTCCTCGTCAGCTGCATTGCGTTCCAGAATTGCACCGAGCATGACGGTTATAGGAGTAAGCGCCATGGATAGTGTTACAATCGCGATTAAGAGCGATGCGGTTTGGGTGTCAAATATGCCCAGAGCTGCTGCAGCGGAGAACAGAACAAACCCAAATTCTCCGCCCTGCGGCAGAACGAGAGCCGTGCGGATTGATACGTCTTGCTCATTGCCAAACAGACGGCAAAGCAGAACGATAATGGCAGCTTTCACCATCATCAAAATGGGCACTGCCACCAAAATCGCCAGCCATTCCTCAAAAATCACCGCCAGTTCCAGGCTCATGCCAATCGCAATGAAAAATAAGCCAAGCAGCAACCCACGAAATGGTTCGATATCTGCCTCAAGTTCATGCCGGTATGAGGACTCAGCAAGCATCACACCTGCAATGAACGCTCCCATTGCCATCGAAAGACCAGCAAGGTGCATAAGATAACCAGCGCCCAAAACGATCAACAGCGCTGTTGCAATCATCGCTTCGCGCGCTCCTGCGTTACCAACGATGCGGAAAATCGGCGTCAACAAATAGCGTCCCACAAGCACGAGGAAGGCGATGGCACTCAATGCAATCGCCAGACCAGTAAAACCAGTGCCTCCTCCATCGCCTGTGATGGGCGCGAGTAGTGGCACAATGGCCAGC
>JBCDFK010000116.1:0-6539 GCA_039178065.1 Pseudomonadota bacterium
CGTCAGTTGCATCGATCTCAATATCGAACACATCGATACCCGCAAATTTTTTGAAAAGAACCGCTTTTCCTTCCATCACGGGCTTGGAGGCAAGCGGGCCTATATTGCCCAAGCCCAGGACGGCCGATCCGTTCGAGACAACCGCAACGAGGTTTGAGCGCGCAGTATAGTCTGCTGCAGTACTGGGATCGTTTGCTATGGCAAGGCAAGGGGCTGCGACGCCCGGAGAATAGGCAAGAGCCAAATCGCGTTGGTTGCCTAACGGTTTAGTCGCTTGAATTTCAAGCTTTCCTGGCTGCGGGTATTTATGGAAGAAGAGAGCGTTTTCCTCGAAATCAGAGCTCGGTTGTACCTGCTTGATATCTTTGGCCATATGGTTCCCGCCTTGAGTAATGGTTGCCGTCGTTTTTCAAAGACCGTAACGCAGGTGCGTTAGCGCGTCGAGTACTGGATTGTTGAAAGAGCTTTTGTAAAACCAAACAAATTGGGTCTTAGAACGCGCTCGTGTATGAGCCACCGTCCAAAATGATGTTCTGGCCTGTCATATATCCAGCATGTGCCGAACATATGAATGCTGCGGTTGAGCCAAACTCTTCGGTTGTCCCAAACCGTTTTGCAGGAATGAGATTTTGCGCGTTCTTGGTCTCGGTTTCAAGATCGACACCTCTTTTCTTTGCCGCGAAGGATACGGTGTTTCGAATGCGATCAGTGTCGAATTTGCCCGGAAGAATATTATTGATCGTTACGTTTTGAGCAATGACTGAAGGTGCAATTCCTGCTAGGAATGCTGTCAAACCGGCACGTGCGCCCGATGATAGATCTAGACCTAAAATTGGTGCATAGACAGAAAGTGAAGTAATGTTGACGATGCGCCCAAATTCGCGCTCGGCCATACCATCGATAACTTGCTTTATCAGTTCGATCTGCGTGACCATGTTTAGAGTAACGCCGTTCAAAATTGCTTCGCGATCGAGTTCGCGAAAGTCCTTAAGCGGTGGGCCACCATTATTATTGATAAGGATATCTGGATCAGGACAAGCTTCCAGTAACGCTGTTTGAGTTGCGTGTTCTGAGACATCACCGAGCACAGTGGTTACTTTTGCACCAAGCGCTGCGAGTTCGTCGGCGGTGGCATTTGTGGTGTCGGCATTGCGACCGTTAATTGTGAGCTCAACGCCAGCCTTTGCCAACGCCACCGCGCAGCCTTTTCCCAAGCCGCGGCTGGACGCACAAATGATAGCTTTCTTGCCCTTGATTCCTAAATCCAAAACTCATCTCCCAATTTTTGCACTATCCCCAAAGAGCTCGTTCAGGAGGAGATACAGTGCTGCCATAATAGTGCAAGGCCGGCGTGCGATCTTTTGAAAGTAATAGTGGGCCATCTAGATCAACATAGTCAGCATCCTGCGCTAGCAACACGGCAGGAGCCATTGCTAGCGAGGAGCCAACCATGCAACCTACCATAATGCCGAAACCCAGTTCACGTGCTTTGCGTTGCATGTTGAGAGCCTCGGTTAGTCCACCGGTTTTATCGAGCTTGATGTTTACGTAATCGTATCGCCCGGTGAGCGATTGAACGTCGTCACTGATATGAACGCTTTCATCTGCACAGATTGGTACCGGATGGGGAACCTCAAGCAAATATCGGTCGTGATTTGCTGGCAAGGGTTGCTCAATGAGCGCGATTTTTAGCTGGGCGGCCTCGCGCATCATTTCTGGAAATCTGTCCGCCGTCCAACCTTCGTTTGCATCGATGATGATACGGCTTTGAGGTGCGTTGCCAACGACAGCGTGCATGCATGCAATATCGTTATCGCCGCCGAGTTTGATTTTTATGATTGAGCGGGACGCCACGGCACGTGCTGCATCAGCCATTCTTTCCGGCGCGTCGAGCGATAGTGTTACTGCGGTATCAATTGGGCGGGCAGGGGCGTGACATATTTGCTGCTCAACGCTCTTGCGAGATGCTTTCGCTTTCAGATCCCACATAGCGCAATCCAACGCGTTGCGGGCGGCCCCTGCGGGCAGATTATGAATTTGTTCGCATAGCGTGTCCAAATTTGTCGCAGTTATATCGTCAATTTCAGCACTCACGCTGTCGAGCGTCTAATCGTAGCGTTTGTAGGGTACACCTTCACCGTGGCCGTCATGTCCGTCTGATTCGATCGTGCAAACAATTACTTCTGCAACAGTTTTCACGCCTCGTGAGATTCGAAACTCGCCTCGAATTGGAAACTCTTCACGTGAATAGGATAAATTGACACTGGATTTAGTCATAGATTTCTCAGAATACTGCAAATTGGCGATGTTAACATGAATCAGCAGTGAGTGTTGCTTTGATGTTGCAGACAATGCTTGGTTAAAGGCTATACAACAAGGGCATGACAAGTAGTCCACGCCAAATCATAACTGAAGCATCGGCCATCGGTTCCTTGCCGGAGGCCGAGATGCGGCTGCCAAGTTTTGTGGTTGATGCGCAGACAAGCGACATAAAAATTGTGTTCGATGGCGTTTGGACAACACGAACGATTGGGCGTGTTGATCGACGAATGAAAAAGTTGGCGTTTGGAGAAACTGACAAGCACGTCCAAATCGATTGCAGTAACGTCACCTTGATGGATACTGCAGGCGCGTGGATGGTTGTTCGCTTAAGCCGCCGATTGGCATCTGAAGGCACGCAGGTCTCGGTTGTGGGTTTGTCCGAGAACTATCAAGTCTTGGTCGATGCGGTCAACGCGGCCATCAAAACTGAAGAACCGGTAGATACGCGGGATAGGACTCCGATTGTTGAACGAGTTTTTGGCACTGTTGGACGGTGGACGTTTGACTTCTGGCAGGATTTTTTAGCGGCCATGAACATATTGGGCGCCGCAGTTCGTGGATCCCAGCTCAAAACCGGCCATGCCAATCGATTCAGCTTTGCCCCAATTGCTAGCCAGATTGATAAGATGGGTGTGGGCGCAATTCCGATTGTCATGTTGATGTCGGTTATTATGGGCGCAATCATCGCGCAACAAGGCGCGTTCCAACTTCGTTATTTTGGTGCTGAGATCTTTGTTGTCGATCTGGTAGGCATATTGGTTCTGCGAGAAATTGGTGTGATATTGACCGCAATCATGATTGCGGGCCGATCCGGAAGTGCGATCACTGCGGAAATCGGGTCAATGAAAATGCGCGAAGAAGTCGATGCGCTAAAAGTCATCGGACTTAATCCAATTGGCGTTTTGGTCTTTCCGCGACTGGCGGCGCTGGTAATTTCTCTGCCATTGTTGACATTTCTCGCCAATATGGCCGCCCTTGCGGGTGCTATGTTTGTGGCGCAAGTCTATTCCGGCATCTCACCAGAAGCATTCGTAGCGCGAGTACATGAGGCCGTCGACCTAACCAGCTTTTTCTCTGGTGTTATCAAAGCGCCATTTATGGCGATCATCATTGGCGTAATAGCGTCGGTGGAGGGCTTTAAGGTTGGCGGCAGCGCTGAATCGCTTGGCGAACGTGTGACTTCGTCTGTCGTGAAATCAATCTTCGTGGTGATCGTCGTTGATGGGCTTTTCGCCATGTTCTTTGTAGCGGTGGATTTCTAAATGGTAGAAAATTCCACCATATTGTCGGTTCGCGATGTACATGTTCAATTTGGCAATAATGTCGTTTTGCATGATCTCGATCTGGATGTTTTTTCTGGTGAGATACTTGGTTTCGTGGGCGCGTCAGGTACCGGAAAATCGGTTTTGATGCGGTCGATATTGGGGCTTAGTCAACGCCAGAACGGTAGAATCGAGATTTTTGGCCACGATTTGGATGATGCTGATGATGATACTGCCATCGCAATTGATATGCGAATGGGTGTGTTGTTTCAGCACGGTGCTTTGTTTTCGGCGTTAACGGTGGCGGAAAATATCGAAGTTCCGATGCGGGAGTATATTCGCATGTCGCCAGCGTTGATGCGAGAACTGTCACTTATCAAAATGGAGCTAGTTGGCCTAAACCGCGCGGACGCGGATAAGTATCCCTCCGAGCTCTCTGGTGGCATGATTAAACGCGCTGCATTGGCGCGCGCGCTGGCATTAGACCCCGATATTGTATTCCTTGATGAACCGACATCGGGCTTGGACCCGATCGGTGCTGCGGAATTTGACGCGTTGATTGCAAAATTGCGCGATACGCTGGGATTAACGGTCTATATGGTGACACATGACTTGGATAGTTTGTTCTCTGTGACCGATAGGATCGCGGTATTGGGCCAAAAACGCATATTAGCAGTGGGCGACTTGCAACACATGCTTGCACAAGATGATCCGTGGATTAAATCTTACTTTAAAGGCGAACGTGCGCGGACGATACCTGCATTTGACGATGCTATGGGGAAACATACGCAACGTGCTGGAACTTCGGTGAGCAAGTAATGGAAACCAAGGCAAATTATACGATAGTTGGAATATTCACCGTATTGGTGTTCGCCGCTGCGTTCGCATTCGTCTATTGGATTGCCAGCACCGATGGCGGGCAGGAGACAGCAGATCTTGATGTTGTGATTGAGGGATCAGTGACCGGTCTGGGCGTTGGAAGCCCGGTTCTTTTCAACGGAATTAATGTCGGCAAAGTCACTAGTTTGCGGTTTGATCCAGCTAATCCTCGCATCGTGATTGCGCGATCTCGCGTACGTGCCGACTTGCCGATCACAGGCTCAACCAAATCTGTATTGGGATCCACAGGACTCACCGGCATTGTTCAAATTGAATTTGAAGGTGGTGCGCTGAGCGAGAAGACAGTCTTTCAACTCGCTGCAGAAGAAGGCACGATTGCTACGGTTAAGGCCGATCCTTCGGCTTTGAATAATTTGATATTGACCGCTCAAGACATTTTTGAACGCACAGACAATGTTCTCGGGGAACTAGAGACATTTGTAGGGGAAGCACGCGCTCCGCTGACAAAAACGCTCGAGAATACTGCAAAGATCACTGATGCGATTGCGAGCAATTCCGACAAAGTCGAAGCCTTCATGTCCAGCATGGGAGATTTAGGCAATACGCTGGAAGGGGTGTCGGGTGGTTTGAACAAGGTGCTTAACACCGCCGATGGCTTGATCGCTTCCGTAGACCCAGATGATGTGAAGACAATTGTCTCCGATATCAAAACCTTCACAGATAGTTTGAAAGTGGTCTCAGAAGATCTGTCGGGTGTTGGTACAACGGTTGCAGAAATCCAATCATTTGTTGCCGATGCGCGAACGCCTTTAACAAATACGCTTGAAAATGCTTCGAAATTCTCGGACGTAATTGCAAAGAACTCTGAAAACGTAGAAGCTTTTTTGTCTAGCATGGGCAGTTTGAGCGCGACGCTTGACAGTGTGTCAGGGGGGCTGAACAAAGTGCTCAGCAGTGCGGATGGGTTGATCGCATCGGTTGAACCTGAAGATGTGAAGACAATTGTCGCCGATATCAGAAGCTTCACTGATAATTTGAAAGTGGTCTCAGAAGATCTGTCGGGAGTTGGAGGTACTGTCGCTGAATTGGCTGCGGAGTTGGGCGAGACCGGACCTCGGATTGGGCAGACCTTTGATCGCGTGGATGAATTGCTGGCGGCGGTTCCTGCCGATGATCTCAACAAGGCAGTTTCAGGCTTTGCGGGCGCTGGCGATGCCGTTAAAAAAGCTGCGGAAGATGTAGCAGCTCTTACTGGCACCTTGAGTGGTCAACAGGAAGATGTCGAAAAGATTATCACCAATGCTCGAGAAATGGCTGAAAGATTGAACGCAGCATCTGTACGTGTTGATGGTGTGTTGGCGAAAGTTGATGGATTTCTGGGCGATAGCTCTGCAGACTCTCTGATAGATGATGTTGGCGAGACGCTCGCTTCCTTCAGGCAGGTTGCAGACACATTGAACAAGCGTCTTGACGGCATCACAGCAGGTCTTGAGCGGTTCTCTGGTCGAGGGCTTCGCGACGTTGAGTCTTTGGTAAGTGAAACGCGCCGTTCCATTGCGCGTATCGAAAGCGCGATATCATCGCTTGAGTCTAATCCACAAAGGCTACTTTTTGGCGGGGACGGCGATGTGAAGCGCTTTGACGGTCGGGAGAGGCGCTGATAGAAATGGAAAGTATTTTTGTATCGAGCCAGCGTTTTTCGGCTTTTTCACGTCAATTATTTTGTAATGGCAGTTTGAAATGAAGCCGAGTATTTTGCACCCAATCTTGCGTTTTTCATCGCTTGGCTTTGCATTGAGTCTGTTGGCTGGTTGTGCCGCTATCTCAGCATCGCAAGCGACTTCAGATACTTATGAACTTGCGGCAACAAATGTTCAGTCGTCGCAGTCTGTTCGGCGCGGAGCACAGATTCTCATCACTGAACCGACCGCGCTAAAAGCGCTCGATTCTGAAAACATTGTTATCGAGACAGCGCCTCTTACTATCCAGTATCTTGATGAAGCGCGTTGGAGCGACAGATTACCTCGCGTCATTCAGCAAAAGCTTGCAAGCGCTTTTGAAAGCTCCAACCGCTTTGGTGGTGTTGGTTTGCCAGGGCAGGGCCTGGCTATCGAC
>JBCDFK010000117.1:0-6531 GCA_039178065.1 Pseudomonadota bacterium
TAGAAGCCATTTTCTGTCATGATCTTCTTCACCGCAGCGGCCGCATTGTCTAAGGCTTCTTTTGCCGAGATTTGTCCAACAACTGCGCGGTTGATCTCATTGCCGATGGCCTGCTCGATTGGGAACGCACCCGGAAGACGTGGCGCACACCAAGCATGGTCGAGCGACTTGCCCCAAACTTCTGCAGGTTGCGAAACCGCCTGCAAGTTTTCATTGCCGAGAACCGAACGATAGCCAGGAGCAACACCATTGGCGTTAGCTTCATTCATCGCCATGATCGAAGAGGTTGTCAGGAACGCTAACATTAGGAAGGCGCCTTCTGGGTTTTGTGCAGAAGCGGCGACCACCGATGTAGAACCTGCAATATTAGGCGGTGCAAAACGTCCACCCTCGATGCGTGGCTCATAAATTGTCACGAAGTCGTCGACAATCTGCGACTGGTCCGGACGCATAGCTTGTGTGCCTGAATCCTGCCAACTGATATTGGTGGCGACTTGTCCACCTAACCAAGCGGCGCGGTTTTCTGGCCACCCGGCTCCCGCATGGCCCTCATTGGCGTTCTTTGCCAGCTCAAGAATAATTTCCAATCCTTTGAGTCCAGCGTCCTGGTTGAAGATTGGCTCCCAATCTTCGTTAAAGAGCATCATGCCGGCCTGTGCTGCAATATGCTCCCACGTATAGGTGGACCAGAAACCAGGTGCAGCCATAAGGCCAACGCCAGATACGCCCGGTTCAACCTTATTGAGCTCCGCAGAAAGTCTAATGAGCTCGTCATAGGTGGGAACGGAATTGGATTTGTCGATTGGACCACCAAGAACCTGTTCAACAAAGCCTTTGCGCAGATGCACCATCTGAATGTCACAATCAAATGGAATGCCATACATTGTGCCATTAAAGAAACCATAGTTTTGGCTGTAGGTTTCATAGAAGTCGTCGAGTGGAAGGCCCCACTTTTCTGCTAATTCATCGAGTGGATACAGGAAGCCCGGTGCAGCAAAATCGCCCAGCCAAGGGGAGAAGAACTGCAATGCATCAAAACTGGCATTTCCTGAAATGAATTCCGCAATAGCTTTGTCGTAAAGGCTGTCATCGGGAATAGGAACAAGTTCGACCTTGATGCCTGATAACTCCTCGAACGGTTTTAGACCTTCCGCCGCAGATTCACGGTCGGCAGCGCCAATCGCAAATCGTACTGTTTTACCGGACTGCGCTTCGCGCACTGATTCCCAATCAACCGTCCGAATCCAGTCTTTATTCGGATCCCAGAGCGGCTCGCCACTCATATTGTAGAGTTGCTGATAATCCTCACGGACATATTTTTTTACGTTGATATCATCAAGAATAGCCTGAGGATCGCGCGCTTGCGCAAAGCCTTTTGATACAAATGGACTTGAAAGCGAAACGGCCGCGCCGGCTGCACCGATGGCTGCTGTCCTTTTGAGAAAAGACCGCCTATCCAGCGCTTTCTTCTTCCTTGTATATGTATTGGGTGTTCGGAACATCAAACTTCTCCTCCTAGTTCGTGTGACAAGGAAGGATGGCGATGACCTTCTGTGCGGTGACAATGATACGCCGGTGGTCATTGATCATATTGATCTTATTCAAGATGCTAATCCTCCCGTGACAACATCTGGTTTGCACAAAATGTTATCTTTGATTACTAATGTTCATTATTAATTGGAAGTCAAGCCGATATCTAAATTTTTGCCCGCTAAAATTGGACATATGTATTGACAAAGTATCATATGTGCGAGTTACTGGAGATGTTGTGGAGGAAATCTCATGCCATCAAATGTTGCGCTGACTGGCCTAGCCAGAGAGCTCGCAGAACATGCATCAAAAGGCGCGCCTATCCGAATCGGACTCATTGGCTGCGGCGAGATGGGCACTGATATTGTGACACGTGCCGCTTTGATGGATGGCATTGATGTGGCGGCAATTGCTGATGTCCGACCTGATATTGCAAGTCATGCTGTCGAAATTGCCCATCAAGAAGAGGGTCATTCGAAAGCGGCATCTTCCACTGACCAATTGAACGCTGTCATAGAAGCTGGGAAAACCGGGATCGTTGAGGATGCGAGCTCATTGCTTGAAAGCGGACTTGTTGACGTTGTCATTGAGGCAACCGGTTTGCCTGGTATCGGGGCAGAGCTGGGTTTGCGCGCAATGGAGCGGGGCAAACATCTTGTGATGATGAATGTCGAAGCTGATGTAACGATAGGCGCCTATCTAAAGTCGCAAGCTGACAAGCTCGGCGTTGTTTACACGCTCGGAGCAGGGGACGAGCCATCTTCTTGTATGGAGCTGGTCGAGTTTGTCTCTGCGATGGGGCATAATATTATTTGTGCCGGCAAAGGCAAAAACAATCCGCTGAACTTTGATGCCGTTCCAGATCAGTATGAGGCCGAAGCCCACCAAAGGAACATGAACCCGCGCATGCTGGTTGAGTTTGTCGATGGTTCAAAAACTATGGTGGAAATGGCGGCTATTGCGAACGCAACGGGCCTTGTACCGGATAAGCCAGGTATGCATGGCCCTGCTGTTGGGCGCGAAGAACTTTCTTCGGTACTTATTCCCGAGAAGGATGGTGGTGTTTTGTCCACCACGGGATGTGTGGATTATTCAGTGGGTAAGGGGGTTGCGCCTGGTGTTTTTGTAATCGCAGAAATGGCGCATCCACGCGTGCATGAGCGGATGGAAGATCTAAAAATGGGCAGTGGCCCTTATTTCACGTTTATCAGACCCTACCACCTTACATCGCTCGAAGTACCGTTGAGTTGCGCTCGCGCGGTGTTGCACGGGAAAGCGGATATGGTGCCCTTGAGCAGGCCAGTAGCTGAAGTCTGTGCTGTGGCAAAACGAGACCTGCTGCCTGGTGAAACACTCGATCAAATCGGTGAATATTGTTACCGCGCATGGGTGCTTTCGGCTGATGATGCCAAGGCAAAAAAGGCAGTGCCGTGCGGCTTACTAGCGGGCGCAACAGTAACTCAGAAGATCAAAAAGAACGAATTACTGACCTATGATTCGGTTACTCCTGACGCCGGTTCAAAAATAGTTGAGCTTAGAAAGCTTCAAGACCTGATGAATGCTTAAATGCGGGCCCGGAACAGATATGAGCAAAACCCAAACGGCAAATATACCTTTCGCAATTGCTGCCTATGAGCCTGGACAGCTCAAGGACGCATTGCGGAAAATGTACTTGATCCGAAAATTTGAGGAGGGTGCCGAAGACTCCTACACACGCGGGCTCATACACGGCACGATGCACCTATCCATTGGCCAGGAAGCCAGCGCCGTTGGCGCTTGCATGCCGCTCGAGGAAGACGATCAGATTACGTCGACCCATAGGGGTCATGGCCATTGTGTGGCCAAGGGCGCCGATGTCTCGCGTATGTTTGCAGAGTTTTTTGGCAAAGAAACAGGCTATTGTAAGGGACGTGGCGGTTCCATGCATATCGCCGATGTCGAAAAAGGTAATCTAGGCGCCAACGGTATTGTCGCTGGTGGAATTCCCATTGCTGTTGGCGCAGCACTGACGTCAAAGCGTTTGAAGCTTGGAAAAGTTGTTTTGTGCTTCTTTGGTGACGGAGCGAACAATGAAGGCGCGTTTCACGAATCTCTAAACATGGCTGCGGTGTGGAAGCTGCCAGTGGTGTTTGTTTGTGAGAACAACAAATATGGAATGTCGACATCGATAGAACGTTCTACCGCTGTCGAGCATATTGCGGACCGGGCAGCTGCTTACTCAATGCCAGGTGTAACAGTTGACGGCAACGACTTCTCGGCGATTGCGGAGGCTGTTCATGCGGCGGTGGAACACGCGCGTGCGGGAGAGGGGCCATCACTTATTGAGAGCATTACGTATCGATGGCGAGGCCACTCAAAATCTGATCGTAACCGCTACCGGTCAAAAGAAGAGATCAATGAGTGGATCGAAAAAGACCCTATCATTCGATTTTCAAAGTTCCTGCAGGACCACAAGATTATGACTTCGGAGGAGATATCAGCGCTTGAGGATAGCGTGCATCGCGAAATTCAAGAAGCCATTGATTTTGCTAAAGCCAGCCCGGACCCGATATCATCGGAGGTCACGCGTGATGTCTATACGGAGCTAGTGTGATGAATGTCCATTCATCGGGCGCTGCGCCGACCGGAGAACTTGTTGAGATGTCCTACGCCGAAGCAATTCGGGACGCTCTAGATATCGCGCTGACCAATGATGAACGCGTTATACTGATGGGAGAGGACATTGGTGTTTATGGCGGTGCATTTCAGGTAACAGGTGATCTCGTCCACAAGCACGGAGAAGACCGTGTAATGGACACGCCAATCTCTGAGTTGGGCGGCGCTGGTGTTGCGGTTGGTGCTGCCGCAACGGGCTTGAGACCTGTTTTCGAGTTTCAGTTTTCCGATTTTGCCATGTTGGCGATGGAGCAAATATGCAATCAGGCTGCCAAAATGCGATATATGCTCGGGGGCGCTGTTTCAGTGCCCGTTGTGATGCGTTTTCCGGCTGGGTCAGGAACAGGTGCTGCTGCACAACATAGTCAAAGCCTTGAGGCCTGGCTGGGTCATGTACCGGGCCTAAAAGTTGTCCAACCATCAACACCGCATGATGCAAAAGGTATGCTACTGTCGGCAATTGAAGATCCTGACCCGGTGATGATTTTTGAGCATAAAATCCTTTACAAGATGAAAGGTTTGGTTCCTCAAGGTCACTATACTACACCGCTGAATCGCGCAGAAGTTCGACGCGTAGGGACGGATGTGACAATTGTTGCGTCATCAATCATGGTCCACAAAGCGCTGGATGCTGCTGAGAAACTCGCAGAGCAGGGTGTGTCTGCTGAAGTCATTGATCTGAAGTCTGTTCGCCCAATCGACAAGGACTGCATCGTTACGAGTGTGAAGAAAACCAGCCGACTGATATGTGTTCATGAGAGCGTTAAGACACTTGGTATCGGTGCTGAAATCAGTGCCCTTGTCGCAGAAAGTGAGGCTTTTGACTTTCTGGACGCACCGATTGTTCGGCTGGGTGGAGCTGAATCGCCCATTCCTTACAATCCGATGCTCGAGAAAGCAGCAGTTCCGCAGGTAGAAAACATTGTCGCTGCCGCGAGTAAGCTCTGCAAAGGAGAGCTGTAGATGCCGGTTGAAGTGATCATGCCCAAAGTTGATATGGACATGACAAGCGGAACGATTGCTGGTTGGCACATCAAAGAAGGGCAAAGCGTCGAAAAAGGCGAACCGCTCTTTGATATTGAAACTGACAAAGCCACCATGGAAGTTGAAAGCCCAGCATCAGGGGCGCTTCACTTTGTTTCGGCAAGTAATGGCGATGTTGTCGAAATTGGAAAGTGTGTCGGCTGGCTATTTGAAGAGGGAGAGGCGGTCCACAATCCTAGCGCCGAGTTACCTAAGGCAACCGCGGCGGTTGGCATCCGCGAAACGGAACCCGATCAAACTCCTTTGGAAAGCAGTAACGCCAACAGTCAAGGCCAGATAACCCAAAGCGATGTAACCGATAAGGTGCGTGCTACGCCGTTGGCGAGGCGCATTGCCAAGGATCGGGGTTTCGATATTTCAACAATCGCAGGAACCGGCCCGCGTGGACGCATCACAAAGTCAGATGTTGAGAATCATCAAATATCAAACGATGCGGCAGTCACATATCCCGCAGCTTCAACAGGCCCGAAAGTATCTAAAGAACAGCTCGAGATGCTGGGCATTGCTTATGAGTCAATCCCAGTCGACAGGATGCGGCAGACAATCGCTGCGCGTTTGACCGAAAGTAAATCGACTGTACCGCATTTTTATCTGGAAGCGGATTGTCGTTGCGATGCATTGATGGCGTTTCGGGCCCAACTCAATGAAACGCTACTTGCCATCGACGAGCCAAAGATCTCTATCAATGATATGCTGGTGCGGGCCTGTGCGCAGACGTTGAAGGCGGTGCCTGAGACCAATGCTTCCTGGGGCGGCGATGAAATCATTCGATATATGGATGCTAATGTGTCTGTAGCCGTATCGATCGAAGGCGGATTGATTACACCAGTTGTCCGACAAGCCCAGAATAAGTCGCTAAGGCGCATTTCGGAGGAGGTCACAGATTTGGTTGATCGCGCTAAAGCGGGAAAACTCAAGCCGCACGAGTACCAAGCTGGATCATTTTCAATTTCCAACTTGGGGATGTTTGGCGTGAAGGCCTTTAGCGCCATTGTCAATCCGCCAGAGAGCATGATACTGGCCGTTGGACGGGCTGAACGCCGCTTTGTCGAAGATGAGAATGGCAATCCGGTCGCTGCAACGATGATGTCAGTGACACTGTCTTGTGATCACCGAGTGGTTGACGGGGCATTGGGTGCCCGATGGCTTTCCGAGTTCAGGCGATTTGTTGAGATGTGGCTTGCATTTAGAAGCGCGGGAATCGCCAAGCCTGTAAGTGCACAGCGATGCTTGTACCCTACAAGAACAGATGAACGGAAAGAGCGTTGAAGGCGGCGAATCTTCACTGCTCGCTCAACTTCA
>JBCDFK010000118.1:0-6468 GCA_039178065.1 Pseudomonadota bacterium
ACTTTGGCAGCGCCAACATATGCTCAAGTGGATGGCCCTGTGAACTACGTTATCCCATTTGGACCTGGTGGCGAATCCGACATTTCCGCCCGATTGCAGCAGCCCTTTTTCAAGGACAAGTTTGGACAGGATTTGGTGATTTCATATCAGCCAGGCGGTGGTGGCGCTGTGGGTTGGGCCTCATTGAATGGTCTTAGCGATGATGGAAAAACGATCATGGGCGTGAATCTCCCCCATATCGTGATTAAACCGGCGCAGAAGGATGTAGGTTTCACAACCGCAGACTTAAATACGTTCTACATGTTCCATTTCACGCCTGATGCAATTGTTGTTCCTGCTGACAGCCCATATCAAACTCTTTCAGACCTGATTGATGATGCAAAAGCCAATCCAGGTCAGGTAACGATGTCAGGCTCTGGCAAAGCAAGTGCTAACCATTTGGCGCAAATCAAATTTGATAAAATGGCAGGTATTTTAACAACTTACGTGCCCTTCAAAGGTACTGGAGCATCTGTAACAGCGCTATTAGGTAACCAAGTCAAAGCGCAATGGGGCTACACAACCGTTGGTGCCGCGCAAGGAGACGCCGTGCGGATGTTGGCCGTTGCGATGGAAGAGCGTCATCCATTGTTCCCAGATGTTCCAACTTTCAAAGAGCTTGGCTTTGACATGATAGGTGGCGCGTATCGCGGTATTGCACTTCCGAAATCAGCAAGCGCTGAAACCACCAAAATGTGGTCGGATATGATCGGTGAAATTAACGCAGATCCAGAGTTCCGACAAAAAATGCTGGATGGTGGTTTCGCGTTGCTAGACGTTGGTGCCGACGGCATGGCGGATTTCATGGCAGCGCGCAGCGAAGAATACATCAACGATGCTCGCGAAGCTGGACTGATCAAGTAAATACAACTTCTTGATCCAGGGGAGGGCGATCTATGGAATTTGGACACTTCTTGTCAGCGATGTCTCCATTCAATCTCGCCCTTGCCCTTTTTGGAGTGGTAGCAGGAACCGTTGTCGGCTCTATTCCGGGATTAACTGCTACAATGGCGCTGGCCATATTGGTTCCGATCACGTTTAGTATGGAGCCGGCGTCGGCACTGATTTTGCTTGGCTCGATCTATACCGGCGCGATATATGGCGGCGCTTACGCGGCGATTTTGCTCAATACGCCTGGTACGCCTTCTGCTATTGCGACGACATTTGATGGGTATCCGATGGCAAAGCGGGGTGATGGCGATCTGGCTGTCGCATTGGCATGTTTTGCTTCGGTGTGTGGTGGTATGGTGGGTGCAATTGCACTGCTTTTTCTAGCGCCACCGCTGTCAAAGGTTGCGCTTGCATTTGGTCCGATTGAATATTTTTGGCTCTCGATTTTCGGGCTGTCGTTGATAGCATCTCTTTCTGATGGTAATCTTGCAAAGGGTCTTGCCGGCGGCGCTTTTGGCATGATCCTTTCCACCGTGGGTGTTGCTGAAATTTCCGCCGACATCCGCCTTACCTTTGGAAGCCAAGTGTTGATCGGCGGTTTCGGAGTCGTTGGTGCTCTGATTGGCTTATATTGTATTCCAGTTTTAATAGATCTTGTGGCTGTTCCCGATCGACATTTAAAGGTCGAGGAGGATGTAAAAACCGTGCGGATTGGCGAAGCTTTTCGTCTGGCAATGAAATCGAAATTCAACTTGATCCGATCTTCTATCATTGGAACCTTGGTCGGCATTTTGCCTGGCGCTGGAGGTTCAGTTGCTGGCCTGGTGGCCTATTCAGAAGCAAAAAGAACGGCGAAACCAGATCAGAAATATGGTGAAGGTGAACCCGATGGCATTATGGCAACTGAGTCGGCCAATAATGCTACTGTCGGGGGTGGTTTCATTCCTACATTGGTGCTTGGCATTCCTGGCACACCGCCCGATGCGATCGTCTTAGGCGCGCTGCTTATTCAAGGCGTTCGCACCGGTCCATCGATGTTTTCACAAAGCGGTTCAATCGTATTTACATTCATCTACGGGCTGATCATTGCGACGGTTCTGATGTTACCGGTTGGATTGTTGATCGGTCGCTACGCATATAAATCCATTGTGACCATTCCCAAAGCGGTGTTGGTTCCAGCTGTTGGTTTTATGACCATCATAGGCACGTTCGCGATCCGCAACAGCATTTCCGACGTCGTCATAATGATCTGTCTGGGAGTATTTGGTTGGGTAGTGGCGCGATTTGGTTTCAAGGCTTCGCCCATTGTGTTGGGGCTCATTCTCGGTCCTATTGCTGAGCAGGGTTTTGTGCAGGGTTGGACAATTGGATCGGCCACCAACAATCTGTTTGGAATGTTTTTCGGCCGTCCGATTTCACAGGCTATTCTCGCCTTCACCTTGATTACGTTGATTTTGCCAATCTTCTTGGAGCGTAAGCGCCGCAAAACTTCATTGGAGAATGCGTAATGACAACATCTTCAAAAACGAAATCTCAAAGTCAAATTGGATCGGCGATAGTTTCCGCGTTTTTTGTTTTGGCTGGGGTTATCACTCTCTACGATACGACCGGCTATTCTGATCGGGACAGCCAGGTATTCCCTCGTGCCGTTGCGATCATCTTGATTGTCACAGCGACAATTGCGCTCGTCAGAACATTTCTCAAACCAACCGATGAGGATGGCTTTGGCAGTGGTGTTTGGTGGCGGCGTTGCTTGCTTATTATCACCATGCTTTTGGCGTGCTTTGCCATGCCTTTCGTAGGGTTTCTACCCGCTGGTGCAATTGCATTTGCGGGCGGATTAATTGCTGCGATGCATGATCGATGGACCAAAACCAATTTGCTGCTTTATTGGGGGGCCGGTGCGGCCATCATGGTTGCGTTTTATTCGCTGTTTAAATTTCTGTTGCATGTGCCGTTGCCTTAGGGCCATTCGGACGGTCGCAATTGACAGCCATTGAACTTGGCTTCTCAGAAAATTTTGGCTGAGACATTCGGTGTCTGCTGTGTCCAGTTGGTTGCCGTTGGGCCGGACTTTGTGAAGGTGTGCTTTGATCCCCAGGTCAACCCGTGCACGAGAAGCGCATTTGCCATGAGCCAAGACCTTGGCTATCGTTCGTCAAAATCATATCAGGTGTTATAAGATGCGTCGTTTCGGTGAACGCTTCCCCTTATTCGTCGTAGCAGGCGCTGTCCTTGTATATTTTCTTGTGTTCGCCGTGCCCGTTTTGGAAACGCCGACAGCATTTGGCAGGGATGCAGCACAAACGCCTCAAAGCGCTCCGAAACAAGGTTTGCTGCACGAAGTTCTTTTGGCTGTTTCTGTTGTTGCGCTCATTTTCCTTTTGGGGTGGCAACGTGTCGGCAGGGTTACATCAACGCCCGCCTGGAAAGGCATTTGGTACGCGGTTTTACCGATATTGCTAACGCTATCAATGCTCACCATCGGAATTGTAATAGGTTCGATGAACAATTTAGACTTCGGCGCGCTGCTTGGCACTGGCATTGTACAGTCGACTCTGGTGTTTGTTATATTCGTCGGTGTTTTTGAAGAAGTGCTCTTCCGCGGGATCGTCCTACACGGTCTCGAACGTCGAATGGATATTGTTTTTGCATTGCTTCTTTCGTCTTTTCTGTTTGGAGCAATGCACTATGTGAACTGGATTGGTGGCCAAAGCCTAAGCGCTACCCATGCTCAGGTTTTTCATGCGGGCCTGTCGGGGATTCTGTATGGTGCAATCACATTGCGTTGCCGATCATTGTGGCCCGCAGTCTTCATGCATGCCTTGTGGGACTTCACAGTATTCATGAATGCGGCGCTCATAGGAAACACTGCAACAACAGCAGAGGCTGAACCCCAATCAAACTCGTTCGGCACGTTTCTCTTCCAAAATTTTGAACCAATCATCGGCGTTTTCGTGTTTCTTGCCTATCTCCGTTGGAGGTCGAAAAACCCCGCAGCAGCAACGATAGCGCCAGAGTAAAGGGAACAATCCAATGAAGCTTGTATTAAGCCTAGCGATCTTAGTTTTGGTGTCTGAGACAGCCCATTCGTTTGATCAACGGGTGACCGCTGCATTGGCAAACTGTCACAATCATCTTTGGGAAGTTCCCGCCTTTGCGGAATTGCCGAATGCGGCAATTTCAGTTTGGCCGGGCAGCGAAACTGACGACGTCATCAAAGTATATTGGGTGGTTGATTGGACCGATCCAACCGTAAGGGCAGCAGGCCAATGCGAAACTTCTGAAGGAGAGGTGATCGGTTTCGAAAACTACCTTGAACAGAAAGTAACAGATTAGCGCCAGATGGTTCATAAAACATCACGACGTTGGGGCTTGTTGCTTTTAGCACTTGTTCTATGCGCGACCGCTGCGATGTATTTAATCCGTGGCGACTTGCTGACAATTCAGCAACTGGAAGGCAAGTCTTTCGGCTCCGCAACCTCTAGTGACGTCGTTGAGGCAGAAGCAATCGAAGCGCGTCTTTTGGCAGTGGGCCTACATCCCACAGGTTTGCTGAGCGATCTTGGTGTGGACGACCATATGGCCCGACTGGCAAACAAAGAAGTCAGCTCCGACATTTTAATGCAATATGCAGATGCAATCGAAGCGCTGTCCGAACGAAGCATGAGCCAAGGCCAGCCTTTGCCGCCGTCGTTGTGGGACGTCACCACTAAAGCGCTGCAAGAATCTGGTTGGACGGTATACAGCCTTACGATGGCGCTGGCCTCCAAAGATGGTGAAATCCATGTAGACATGCTATCGAATTCCTATGGGGCTTATCTGCAAACGCGGCCAAATGCTCTTGAAGGTGCGTTGTCGCTTTTGCCTTTGGCGCGTGCCTATGTTGAGGCTTTGCCAGAACAAGCCAGAGCGGAGCGAGCCGCTTACGCCCAAACCGACGGCGAAGCAACGTTGCTCATCTGGCAGGCGCTTATGTCAGGCACTTCGCGCCATAACCCGCTAACCCATACTCCCTTGTGGAGCCATGGTTATGTTGGGCATTTTAGCGTGCCGCATATCCATCAATATGCGACCGGCAAAGGGGCTCTACAAAGCGACGTTTGGGGTGTTGGTGGATTCAATGAGATGTTCGTTGGCGTAGATTCAAATAACAATCAAGTCGAGCATCTTGGTATTAGCGCATTGCTGCAAGGCGTAGCTGGCGTCCCTGGCGCGTTGTTGAACGCCATCGAGGCATTGGAGGTGATGGTCGATCATGAAAACCCAATTGCGGCCAATGCTGACAGGGCGCTCAATCGAGTTGTCCAGGAAATTCTGGTGCCGAAGGTAGAAGACAACCCTACTGAAATCACCGAAGCCCTACGTGCTGCTTTGCAATAGGGCCAAATTGGGGATCGGCGGTCTTATTATGCCTTCAGAGCTTTGGCCGCCGTCGCGACGCGTTGATGAAACCAGTCGATCTCAGGGCGGTCTCCGGAAGTTGCACTTCTGAAAAGACTCAATTCCAGCGGTTTCAGGTCGAAAGGAACGGCTCGCTTTTCCAGGTCATAGACGCGAGCGGCATCATCCATTGCAACTGACGGCACAGAAAGCAGCATATCGGTCCGAGCAAGAATGGGAGCTGCCATGGAAAATTGCGTTACTACGGCGCCGATCTGCCGCTCAACGCCTAATTCCATAGCCGCACGCTCAATTGGGCTGCGGCCCGAAGGAGATGAAGCGCTGACTTGCAAATGTGGGAAGCGCATCCACGCCTTCGCAGACCAATTGGAAAATGCAGGATGGTCCATACGCCCATAAACCGTCCATGGCCATGTTCCAATCGCCACCCCACGCCAATCATCCTTCTTATTGAAGCTCGGCGCGATGAGTGCGTCGTACTGCCCTTGGCTCATGTCCAGCACCACAGTTGGAGGAATCGCCGTTAACTCCACACTTACACCAGGCGCATCTTCCGCGATCAATTTCAGCAAGTGGGGAAGCAATGAAGAGATGAAATCTGGTGCAGCTAGCCGAAAGCTGCGCGTGGAAATCGCGGGATCAAATGGTTCGGGATTCGCAAGCGTGCGTTCTACCTGAGCAAGTAGCGACGGCAGCGTTTCTGCAAGGTTCTGACCTCGATCAGTCGGCACCATACGCCGTCCATCTCTCACCAACAATTCATTGTCAAACAGCAACCGGAGACGCTTCAAGGCATGACTGACGGCTGAAGAAGTTAAATTGAGCTGGGCTGCGGTGCGCGTCACGCTTTTTTCACGCAGCAACACGTCGAGCACAACAAGTAGATTTAGATCTGTTTTCGAAAGAAGCGGTGTATTCATAGTGAATTTGATTCATCATTATTGAAAAGGTTTCATTTGATTCATCTTAAGTGACGGGCAACAAAGATGCAATCTGAGTGCTTTACGGCGCCGGATTTCTAATCGCTCTTGGAAAAGCAAAATAAAACTTTCAATCCAAACGAGATCCACAAATGGAGACCAAACAATGCTCAAAAAAACCAGCTTTGCACTCATGCTCGCAACCGCCCTCTCG
>JBCDFK010000119.1:0-6445 GCA_039178065.1 Pseudomonadota bacterium
ATTTTCGCAGGGGTACCTGATGAGCCTGGCGGCACGAGCCCTGGTATTTTCCAATTGAGTGTTTTGCCTTTAAGCGCTCCATCAAAGGTAGCACGCGATACACCGGCAGCTTTTGCCTTGGGCCAAATCTGATTCTGCAGAAAAGCTTGATATTGCGTTTCGGATTTTTGCTGAGATTGGGCAAATGCCGTTACTGGCAGACAAACTGCAATGGCAAATAGAATGCGACGCAACATAAAAGCCTCCAAACATCGAATCATGTTTGGGAGTTTAGTCAAGTGTTTAAGATGTGATCAAGGCGGACTGCTCGCCGAATTAGAAGTCCAATCCCACGCCCAGAAAGATGGCGTGGGATTGTTGTTGTTTCTTAGTCGTCATCTTGAGTGTTTGGATTGACCAAAGGCTGCCTGACCGTCTGGAATTCGCTGGGCGTCCATTTGCGGTCTCCGTTCAGGTCGGCCTTTGCGAACTTGTTGAGATTTAATGAAGATCGTACAAGCTCGCCGCCCGATACCATTCCATCACCGTTCTTGTCAGCGCGTGTAAATGACACGCCTGCAAAGGCTGTATTTGTTGCAAGTATTGAGACTATGAGTGCAGTTACGAGTTTTTTCATGGTTCTATCTCCGTTTGTTCAACGCAATTGCGTTGTTTGTTGTGTGGCATCGCCGATTGGGCGACATTGAAATTTCCCCACGAACCGCAGCCAACACCGTGTTGATTGCGATCGATTTGCTCCAGTGGTTTTTGGATAAAACGAAAACGAAGAAATGTAATTTAAACTGTTTTCAACTACGCTTGAGATGGACAAGTCGCGTTTTCACGCCTTGGTTTGGCGGTTGTTATCAAGTGCTATCGCGCTTGAACCAATACATTGATGTTGGTGGTGAAAACCAACGGTTTCCTCGTGCTGTGCGCTAACACCATTGTGTGATTTTGCGCGAGCAGAGATGGCAAAGAGCCCTGGCGTTTGAAACCAGGGCTCTGAGCGATCGATCAGTTTATTGAGCGATTGTTGCAAATTCATCTGCATTTAGATCGCCACTACCATCTGCATCGGCAGCAGTGAACACATCTTCCGCCATGCCTGCAGCTGCGGCCTCTTCAAGTGTGACGGTGCCACTTGCGTCTGCATCGACAGTTTCAAATGCGACTTGAGCGAATGCTGCGCTGGTCGCAAATACAGATACTACTGCTGCTGAGAGAAGTTTTTTCATGGGGTCGTCTCCTAGTTTAAGTGCCCGCGTAGCAACTGCGCTCCGCTTCAGACGAGGGGAGAAGAGCCAGTCAAGTGTGGCCGTTTTTCGCTATTTTTGGGGCAAGGCAGACAAAGGATATTTCATTTCGATATGAAATATTTTTGTTATGAATTTGAGCCGTTATTAACTGGGAAACTGGCTTCACAGAATGGCTGCAAATTAAAAAAGTGTGCGGCTTCTAAGTGCTGCAGAAAGTGTTCCTTCATCGAGATAGTCAAGTTCGCCCCCTACCGGAACACCGTGCGCAAGGCGCGTAATTTTGACATCAAGCTCTTCAAGCTGCGCCGTTATGTAATGCGCGGTAGTTTGACCCTCGACGGTCGCGTTGACCGCAAGAATCAATTCTTTCACCTCGCCACCAGCCACACGGTCTATCAAGCTTTTGATGTTCAAATCGTCGGGGCCGACACCATCAAGTGGCGATAGTGTTCCACCCAGTATGTGATAGCGCACGCTCATCTCAGCCGCGCGTTCTAGCGCCCAAAGATCAGCTACATCTTCAACAACGATAATGGTCGCACTGTCTCGACGCGGATCATTGCAAATCGAACATGGATTTTGCGTGTCCACATTGCCGCATGTGGAACAGATTTGAACCTTATCGACAGCATCAGCAATTGCCCCAGCAAGCGGCGCCATCAGCTGATCCTTCTTTTTTATCAGATGCAATGCCGCACGGCGCGCAGAGCGTGGCCCAAGCCCTGGCACTTTTGCCAAGAGTTGAATCAGTTTTTCAATTTCTGGTCCTGCGACTCGCTTGTTTGACATGGGTTAGATTTAAGCGCCGAATTTCAACAAAGAAAGGGGGAAACGGATTTCCAGCAAGAATTGGGTGGCTAGTCCAAAGCAAAGCGCCTATCGGGGTAGAAAAGAGAGGCACAATGTCAAATTCCACTATCAACAAGACAATGACGCCTATCGAATGGGCAATGCTGATCACGCTTTCAGTAGTCTGGGGCGGTTCATTTTTCTTCGTTGGTGTAATCGTTGACGATCTGCCTCCGTTGACGATTGTTTTCTTCCGCGTATTTATCGCTGCAACTGCGCTTCATCTATATTTTAGATTTAGTGGGCGGCTTATGCCTTGGAGCGCGGTCGCTTGGCTCGCTTTCTTCGGCATGGGTCTGCTTAACAATGTCATCCCGTTCATTTTCATTGTATGGGGCCAAACACAAATCGCGTCGGGCGTCGCATCAATTTTGAACGCAACCACACCAATATTTACGGTGCTGGTCGCTCACATGTTGACGAATGATGAGAAACTAACCCGATTGCGCGTTGTCGGCGTTTTGATTGGATTTGTAGGCGTTGCAATCATGATAGGCGGCGGTGCCGTCGCTGATGGATTGTCATCTGGTGTTGCGCAACTAGCGTTTATTGGCGCGGCCATATCGTATGCGTTTGCAAGTGTATTTGGTCGTCGCTTCAAACAAATGGAAATCGAGCCATATGCGGTCGCAACCGGTCAGGTTTCGGCATCTGCTATCATGATGATGCCAATCATGTTGCTCATCGATCAGCCCTGGACATTGTCCATGCCGTCTGTGGGGAGCATTGCTGCTCTGATCGCATTGGGCACAGTTTCGAGCGCCTATGCCTATATTCTTTATTTCAAAATATTGAGCAGTGCCGGTTCAACGAATGCCTCGTTGGTCACATTCCTCGTTCCGGTCAGCGCAATTATTCTCGGTATCGCATTTCTAGGCGAAGTGCTGTTGCCGCGTCACCTGATTGGATTAGCGCTCATCATTGCAGGACTAATTTTTGTTGATGGACGGCTGTTCAATCGAACAAAGTAGCATCGTTTCTTAGAACGGCAGTTTCATGCCAGGCGGTATTGGAAGACCAGCTGTCATCTCTTGTGTCTTCTCTGCCATTATCACCTCAACTTTGCTTTTAGCATCATTGTGGGCGGCAATAATGAGATCTTCCAGAATTTCAGCGTCGTGTTCTGCAAAGACCGATGGATCAATGCTTAGACCTGTGAGTTGACCCTTGCCAGTCATCGTTACGGTAACAACACCGCCGCCGGCAGTGCCGTCAGCTGTCATGGTTTCCATTTCAGCCTGCATGTCAGCCATTTTTTGCTGCATTTCTTTGGCTTTACTCATTAGGCCCATGAGATCTTTCATGCCCGTTCTCCAATAAATCTAAAATTCATTTTCATCGTCGGGGTCAATTGGCACTTCATTGGCCGCCCCATATTCATCGTTTATCTCTATATCGGTATCAAATTGGTCACCGCCAAGACGTACGTCAATAATTTTTGCACCTGGAAAGACCGCAAGTATGCCTGCAACATCTGGATCTCGTGATGCATCGGCCAACATTGCGTTGCGTTTGCCATCTGCAATTTCTTCCAGTGTGGGACCGCCGGTTTCATCGCGAGAAACCATCACCATCCAGCGTGTACCTGTCCATTCGCTAAGCTTTCGGCTCAAATCACCAACAAGCGTATTGGGTGCATCTTCAGTTAGCGTAACCGACAGACTGCCCGGTGAAATGGAGACCAACCGGACGCATTTGCGGATATTGACTTTGGTCAATGGGTCTCTGTGCTTATCTGCAAGCGCTTCCATATCTTCAAGAGAAGTCACAGGCACTTCGGGTGCTTTTACCTCGGGTTGAATGTTTGGCTGAGGGTTATCTGCGATCATCCGCATGGGTGCAGCGTTATTTACGGCAACGGGCTCCTGGGCCGCATTCTGCGACGACACGGCGGCAGAACTGACCGCCGACGATTGCCCCTGCGGCGAACCTGTTGAGTTTGAACTTGCCTTTTGATTTGGTTGCGGCGCGCTGGCAGGCGGCGCGCCATCAAGCTTTTTTAGCGCTTCATCCAATGTCGGCATGGTTGACGCATGCGCCAATCTGATGAGCACCATTTCAGCAGCGGCAACCGGCCGCGCAGCGCTCTGCGTTTCTGGAATGCCTTTTAAAAGCATCTGCCAAATACGGGCCAATGCGCTAACAGCAATTTTCTCAGAAAACGCCAATCCCCGCTCACGCTCATCAGGTGACAAAGATGGATCGTTCTCCGCAGCGCCGGGCACAAAGCGCAATCGCGTAACCAGATGCGTGAACTCGGCCAGATCAGACAATATAACCGCTGGATCAGCGCCAACATCATATTGTGAACGAAACTCGGCAAGCGCTTCGGTGACCTGTCCGGCCATGATATGTTCGAATAGATCAACGATGCGCGCACGATCTGCAAGACCAATCATGGCCCGAACGGTCTCGGGGTCGACCTTACCAGAGCTATGAGCGATTGCCTGATCCAGAATAGAAAGCGCGTCGCGCACCGAGCCTTCACCAGCCCGCGCTATCATGCCGAGCGCTTCATCGTTAGCTTCAACGCTTTCCTTATCGACGATGGACCTCAAATGCGTGACCATTTGATCGGTCTCGATGCGACGAAGATCGAAACGCTGGCAGCGCGAAAGCACCGTGATGGGGACTTTACGAATTTCGGTTGTTGCGAAGATGAATTTTGCGTGAGGCGGTGGTTCTTCAAGCGTTTTGAGAAGCGCATTAAACGCCTTCTCCGACAGCATGTGAATCTCGTCGATAATGTAGACTTTGTAGCGCGCAGATACCGGTGCATACCTCACGCCATCGATAATCTGCTTGATGTCGTCAATGCCCGTGTGGGATGCCGCATCCATTTCGATAATATCGATATGTGTGCCTTCCATGATTGCTTGGCAATCAAGCCCAGGTTCAGAAAGATCAACACTTGGCTTATCAACGGTATCGGTTTTGTAATTTAGTGCTCTGGCCAAAATTCGAGCCGTCGTGGTTTTTCCGACGCCGCGAACACCAGTGAGCATCCATGCTTGTGCGATACGACCCGATTCAAAAGCATTTGTGAGCGTCCGCACCATCGGTTCTTGACCAATCAAACCTGTAAAGTCAGCAGGTCGGTACTTGCGTGCTAGAACACGATAGGGTGTTTTTTGGTCTGGCGTATCATTCATGAAATTGGTCTAGCGCAAAACAGTTGTGTGTTGCGAGTCCAGATTTGGCAATCATAATGGAAAAGTGGAAGATCGACGTTGTGACCCAAACCGAAATCGTTAGGGCTGCTTCCTTCCGGACCTGACCCGGTTGGCGAGTGGTTCGTCCACGGCCGACCTTCCAACGCTCATATCGGGGTTTGTCGACCAAAATGCAAGAGGAAACAGATCACGGTACGATTCGGTATGAAAAACTGTTAGCTTAGAGCCATGGCAGAATTCCAACTCGATTCGATACTTGAAGCAGACACCTATTTGATGGGAGACATCGGCTTGTGCCGCCTATTGTTGATGGACGATTCTCGCTTTCCCTGGCTTATAATGGTGCCGCGCCGTCCAAATATTGAAGAGCTTCATGATCTCACACCGCTAGACCAAACCGTGTTAGCGTTTGAAATCACGCAAACGTCTGAAATGTTGAAGGATTTAACCGGCTGCACCAAAATAAATGTTGGTGCGTTGGGCAATATGGTGCGTCAGCTGCATATACATATTATCGCCCGGAATGAAGATGATGCGGCCTGGCCCCGTCCGGTTTGGGGCGCAGGGGAACGAGAAGTCTATATGCGTGATCAGGCAGAAAAATTTATTGAACGCTTTACGGCACTGCTTCAATGAGTAAATTGCGGCTTCGATCCACAGTTTGATACAATATGTCCTTCTCACTCTTTGACGTGCCCTTCCCCGAGCATTCTGCAAAGTCTGCATTTTCGGGAAATCCACTCGAACGCCTATCTGAAAACCGCAGCGCAACTTGCATTCAAGATGCCATGGCTGATCCCAATGCGCGACTGTTCGTCGTGGCCGTTGGCAAACTATTGATGCGAGAAAGCAATGGATCGCACGATGGCGTTTTCAAGGTAGAAGACTTGGATAAGTTGGCCGCGGGCAATGGTTCCATCGTCCTTCTTGGATGGGACAAGGAAGGCGCACCTTGGCTTGCCGCACAATCTGACTTGGTTGAAGAAGATTTACCCACTGGTTTCGTCGCTCTGGATTTCCGCAGCATCTATATTCAAGACCTCTTGGGTGCAGAAGAACTGGGCATGTTGGCTCAAGGTGGCGCTCTTTTGGCTTGGCATAAAAGCCATGCTTTCTGTTCGCGATGCGGCACCAAGTCCGAACTAGAAGATGGCGGTTATAAACGCGTTTGCCCCAATTGTGGCA
>JBCDFK010000120.1:0-6438 GCA_039178065.1 Pseudomonadota bacterium
GCGAACCGGTCTCAGGTTCGATTTCCCTAATAATCGGGAAAATACAGGGAATATCTGCAAATTTCGCCTAATAGCTTCCAAACATACTGAAATAAGTGCATTAAATTCAGAGATTTACCGCAGAATTCCCTACTCCACTAAACAGGGAATTGTTGCACAGGAACTGGGAAATTTGTTCTGCGAACAGGTAAAGTATGCCCCGTTTCAGGGAACAGGGATTTTCGTTGGGTTGCGGTTCAAGTATCGGTCGAAACGCCAACTTAAGTGTTGACTGACGGATGACAGCTTTGCCCTCGAAAGCTGAGCTTGCCAATTGGGGGAGTAATGACCCAATCGGAAGTGCGGTCTGCCTGTAGCTATGTCTGCCATGCGGAGATTTGACTAGGTGTGGGCCGGGTGTTGAATGTCTAGTTTCGGCTATGAAGCGGAAATCGTCAGAAGGCACTGGACTTCCGCAAGTGCCAAAAGCTGCCTTCTAACTATTCACACAGCATGGATGAAACTACCCTATTGGCGAAGTCCTGCGCGCCGCATAAGGACAGCAGGTATATCTTCGAAACTCATAGCCAACCAAATCGGAGATCTTGAGCAAAATCTGTCAACTGCGACTCTAGCCCTAAGTCCGGTTTTCCGTTTTGATCAAGGCGACGCTTGCCAAATTGCATCTGTGCCTATCGGAGAAGCGCCACTACGCCCATAGCATTTCTTGGTCATCATTGTCGCTAGTTCCGTCTTGTTTCGACTCATCTTACAAACGGCGCCAGTCACAAGCTTAGCAGCTGGGCAGCTTTGTTCTGCTTCACGAGCACGTGCCTGCTTCTCCGACCGGCCAAACTCAATTCGACTCGTCAACCGACAAGTCACAGGCTAGATTAGCAAGGGATAACCTGATCGGGATTGATTTCAACAACAGCTTGAATGTGATGAGGTTTGGTTCAAGATCAGCTGTGCCAAGCTCTAAGCCAAAGCAAGTTATTCTGGTGCTTGGCGTTGAGAGAAGCGGGACCAATCGGCTGCTAGACATCATGCGGAACCTCGCAGAGGTTGAAGTTCGAGGTGAAATCTTCAATCCCGTAAGTGCGGGAACCATTCGCGAAAATGATATGATTGCGTTGGGTAACTTGGCCGGCATTAAGTTTGGGTCTCCAAGCGACCAACACTTGATTGATTTTTTGCGCGGCAATGTTTTGTTCTCAATCCGGTGGTTGCTCGACCGAATGCCTCTCAATAAGTCGTTGATGAGCGTAAAGATCTTTAAGAGCCACGTGAGTCATGAAATCATAAATGAAGTGCTTTCAGCTGGTATCGTATCGTCGGTCATTTTTGTGAATCGTCGCGCAATTGATTGTTTCGTGTCGCTTGAAAAAGCCGACGTGTCCGGTCAATGGTGGGGAGCAGATACTACACATATCAGGCCCATACTCAGTTTAAAAAAGTTTGCTGGCTACTATCTTGAAAACCAAAATTGGCTCTCACCATTACCTCGATTGGTCAGAGCGAACGGACTGCCGCTGACGAGCTTGTCTTACGAAAAGGATATCGATTGCGAAGATTCTGAGTTTCTTTCGAATTTGAGAACGGCATTGGGCATGCCAAACCTCTCGAACAGTCTATCGGCAACATCCACAATTACGCGGCAAGATCAAAGCGCAAGTCTTTCCGACAAGGTCGAGAATTGGGAGGAGTTCAAGCGAGATTTGAAGAGCAATGGGTTATATGATCTAGCGATGCAACCATTCCCGCTAGAGCTGAACGAAGATCGCCGCATCACGCTAGCGCAAATCGCCTATTAGAGCGTTTGGAATGTGTGAAACTGTGGGCATCACCAGGGCTGTATCAAATGTTTGGCCGAGGTCGGCGCATGTGATCGATCATAGCAAGGCTATAAAAAAGCAAAACGACTGATCAGCATCAAAGCAAAGAACGCAAGTCTCCAGCAGACTGCACGGAAAATCATAGAACTGAATGACGCAATATTATCAGGATATCGATTTTGGCCACTTCAACTACGAGCTCAGTCCTCTGTACGATGTGAGTGATGTTGTGGTTCGAGGTCCTCTGCCGGATCGTGATAAACCATTCATAGCATTTGTTGGAGCGGCACAGACGTTCGGTCGCTTCTGCGAGCGTCCATTTCCAACCATATTGGCCCAGCGAACCGGCATTCCAGCCCTAAATCTGGGTTTGGGTGGTTGTGGTCCGAGGACGTTTATGCAACCGAAAATTCTCGACATACTCAACGACGCGCAGTGCGTCGTCTTGCAAGTCTTGTCAGGCCGCAGCGAAAGCAACTCAAAATTCAAGGTTGGCCACGGCGGAACCGATGTTCTCGGCACACGCGTGTCGGATGAAGTGGTTATGAGAGCAGAGGAGTTTTTCGTGGATTTCGCACAAGCGAATGCTCCAGCAGCCGTCAATCATCTCATTGCCGAGAACTGCGCAAGCTACCTGGAAAAGTACAAGCTATTATTTGACAGCATCAAACCAAAGACCATTCTTCATTGGTTCGCCAGGCACACTCCTGAACCCACCCCTCATAACATCTTGGACGGCTCTCTTTTTGGGTACTTTCCCCATTGGATCGACCGATCAATGATCGAAGAGATGCAAAACCATTGTGATGCCTATGTCGAAACTGTGTCGAACGAAGGTTGGCCGCAGCAGCTTTGGCAAGCAGGCGAGAGCATCGATGGCGGTCAGCTACAAGATGGATATCTGTACAATTATTACTATCCATCGCCGGAAATGCATCGACAAGCTGCTGCTGATCTCGAATACTCAATGAAAAGGCTCTTCACATGAAGTCCAACCAAAGTGATCCGGCACGCTCTGCAGCGCATCATTGATCTCCTTCTCGATTAGCTCTGTCTCGCGCGTCCTGACAGGCGGCAATCTTGTCCTGCATTTGCTGATCTTGCGGTACATTGAAATGCCAAAAATCAAACCATTGTCGTCGGTCGATATCTAGTTTCCTAAAGGTGCTCAATCGGGGGTGGCGTAGGTCGGCTTGCATGTGTCTATAATTCTCGCGCATGAAAGCAATCACGCCCCCAATCATGGGCCACGGGCGATCGTCGATCACGACATATCCGCCAACTTTAAGCAGTTTGTCCGCCAAGAAGACGTCGACCATCGTGGCGTCAAAGCGATGGTCTCCATCTATAAAAATGTAATCGTACTGTATTTGGGTCTCAATGAGTTGCGTCATTGCCACATAGGACGGCAAAAGGTGAAAGAACAGCTTTTCCTGGCTGTTTGAGAGGACCGCACGCACATTCTTCAGTCCAACGTTGTCGAACAATGTGCCCTGCATTGGGTCAATAATATCGAATCTAGAGAGCGTCGGAAGCGCCGCGAGTGCGTGGCAGGTGGCCGAACTGCCAGTTGCTAAACCGATTTCCAACATATTTTTGGGACGAACAGTTTTGATCAGACTGTACAGGTAAGCCAGAGATTTCAGATCAACGCTGGATTCAGTGATAGTGCTTTTCAGTACCTCCTGATGCCTGGCATCAATCTCCTCAAAGAGAAACGGCATAGGATCGGCGTTGTGAGCTTCCTCACTCATTGGATATCGCTTTTTGGTTCGTGCAAAGTGTGTTTGCCATTAGCATTCGAAGGTCGCCTCAACTCGCACCCGCAAAGATTCAAGAGCTGCCAGAGCCTGCGCCGTCATTGGTGGTACTTTTTTGGTTACGGAGGAGATCTGGGCAACCTATTATACGTCGACGAAGCCCCTTCAGAAGAGACCGGAACCACATTTTGTTCAACCACAATCGGAGCCCGCATGAGCACTTTGGATGAGTACAGAACAAAGTATGGCGATCTTCCCGGCTGGTTTCCTGATGCGTCGCAAGTGATTTGGGACGCCCTGTTGGCATTCCAGCTTTCGGAGGGCATTTTCGGTAACTTGTTGGAAATCGGCGTCTATGAAGGTAAGTCGGCTGCCTTGTTCTCACTGCACGCTCAAGAGGGGGAAAAGTGTTTGTTCGTAGATCCGGTTCTGAAAGCAAACACTATCAAATTGCTTGAGAAGGTTGCCTCATCGGGTGCTGAATTTTTTCAGCACAAATCAGAGAAACTCGATGAGCCAACGTTTCTATCCAAGTGGTCTGGCACTCACCGATGGATCCACATTGACGGAGAACACACGGGCATGGCCGTAATGAAGGATCTATATATTGCAGATCAACTGTTGGGTGTGGGTGGGATCGTATGCGTTGACGACTTTTTATGTCCTGCTTACGTGCAGATCACCAGAACCGTCTTTCGATTTCTGGATCGCTACCCCGAGCGCTTCGTGCTGTTACTGTGCGGTTTCAACAAAGGATATCTGTGTCGCCCCCATGCAGCTCGCACCCTGCGCAGCTATATCGCAACGGACTTTCGTCAAGATCTGTTCGACCGTGACTTTGAAGATTTTACGCTATGGCGCTCTACTTTCCCCGACGACATGAATGCGTTTGGCATTACGCATAAGGCTTTTGGCACGAACGTACACGGGCCAGACTGGGCCAAAGATCAGCTTCTTGTTTGAGTCAAGGGCGCTTTCAGTGTCATTTGCTTCAGGCGTACGCCCCAGCGCCGAAGCATTCTGTGGCGCTCAGAAAGAGTTTTACGCTCTTAGTGGGGTTTAGACGGACACGAATTCTCGTAGCGGCAAGGGTCTAAAAGACAAACACCAATGTGCCGCCGCCATATGCTCCGTCGTTGCTGCGACCGCCACCAGTGTTGGAGTAATTCTCGTTATACCCGCCGTTCACTTGCAAAATCAGACCACTGCCGAAATCGAATGAAGCATATCCTCCAAATCGGACGGCATCATAGTCTTCGCTTCCAAGTGCTGTGATCTCGGGGCCGATTTGGATGTTGTCGATTTTGTAACCGACGCGTCCTTGAGCCCAATATGTGTCATTTGCCGTAGAGAATGAGGCTTCCAGGGAGGCCGGATATTGCACAGGACCTGCGGTTGCAAGCCGAGCAGTGCCGATGAACCCCACATCGTCGTTAGACTGGTTGGCGTTTGCGGCTGCCGGGCGAAAATCGAAGTCTTGAACATCGACCCCACCAAAAAGACCAAAAACGTAGCCGTCGCCACGAAACTGATAGCCTAGTGAAGCATTACCTCTGGCCAACTCTCCATTAGCGGTCGTGCCAGCAAATGGGAAATCAAAATCCACAAAAAGGCCCAGTCCGCGAATGACAAAGCCAGTTTGGTCTAATCCGGCCTGCGGCGCCCAGACGAAACCGCCAAAACCAGCAATGACATCATCCTGTCCAGAAGCGCCGCCAAATAGAGCAACAGTTGGTCCGTCGCCCCTCTCTCCCACCGGATCAGCTGCAAGGGCGACCGAACCGACAGCAAAGGTGGTTCCAACAATCATCGACAATCCGTAAGTCGTAATCTTATGAAACGCTTTCATTTTTTTCCCGACGCCTAACTTTTATCTGCAATTTGAACCCCAGAGAGTGCCGCTACGGTTCGCTCCTCTGGTTCACCTACACAAGTGGCTTCGCCGCCTTCTAAACGTAGATAAGCGAGCTTGGGTTTTTCACCTCGCCGTGTGAGGAGCCCAAATCTTCGTTTCCGCCTACCTCGATCCATTTGCCTTCCGACAGGCCCTCTTCCAATTTCGATTTGGCGATCTCGGAGCGAGGGTCATCACTGTGTTTAATAGAGAACTCAGCGTAAGCCTTAAATGAACCGTCTCGGACAGTTTCGTCCCAAGCAGCTTCGCTTGGGGGCTCGGCGTCTTGTGTGTGCGCCGATTGTGCGGCATTGCTGCCAGTAATCGTCATTGTAGTCGCAACACCGAAAAGAGCGCGTAGAAGATATTTCACCGAACAGATCTCCTTCGTAAGCCGTGAGCGCGATTTACCAACCTTTATCCCATTCTTAAAGGTAGCCCGCAACTCAATTCTTCAATCGTCCCGGCCAAAACTCTCCCAATCTGGGCTTGTAGTTATCAGGTTTTCTGCCTCCAGATCTGATACGCTCTTAAGCTGCCGGCTAAATTCTGTGAGAAAAGGGTTGTCCCGATCAACCATCTGCAAGCTCTCGTCTAGGGTCTTGTAGAACCGTGCCCGCATGACGTGCTCTTTTCGTTCGATTGCTTCCCAGAGCCGTTCTTCGATGGCGCCCGCAAACTTATAGTGCAGTAAGGCGGTGGTGATGTCCGCCGTCTTCAAATGTGTGTGGTAATGGTTGTTGACCAGATATCGAACGTCAGGCGCCATGCGAACAAGCGGCGATTTGTTCATCATAAGGGCCTGATTGGTCAGCCTTTGACGAAGGCCACCGTAGGTAAACTCATAAGGTGGAAACTCTGAAGGCATAGATCCGTAATCTGTGTCGAAATAACAGCAATTCTCAAATGGATCTGCCTCTGAGTTTGTCGCCAGTGTCGCGGGATACATGTCTAGCATGAACGATCTGAC
>JBCDFK010000121.1:0-6409 GCA_039178065.1 Pseudomonadota bacterium
CAAAATTAGAAACTGGTCGAAAAATTGCAAAATGTCTTGATCTAGTCCGGCACATTCGCAACTGATTTCAACCAGAACCGTGGGTTCGCACCCATAACCCGCAAAAACTCGCGGTTGAAATTCGACTTTGTGTTAAACCCGCTGGCCAACATCGCTTCGGTTGCAGACTTTCCCGCCTGCAATAATCCGCACGCATGATTTACGCGATACCTGTTTATATAGCGAGAAACGTTTTCGCCTTTGGCCTTATTGATTGCTCTCGACACCTGTTTTTCCGGCACTTGTATTTTTCGCGCCAAACGAGCCAGCGTGAGGTCAGGATCCAGAAACGGCTTGTGGGTTTCGATATAAGCTTCAAGCTTCTCGATAATGGCAGTGTCGTGCATTTCGTCTTGAACAGAGTATTCGGAGTGCCCATCCGCGTTGGCGCTTTGACTTTCGATGGCATGCGATAGGCCGAGCGCACCAAGAACAAGCAGTGTAATGGAGGAAAACAGGCTGGGTAACCAGAGCAGCATTTCTGTTTTGCCCGATGCAATATGAATCGCGATGAGTATGTCACTTCCTGCGGAGGCGAGTAGCGCGATGGCCAGAACACGCCAAACCAAAACTGTCATACGTCCATTTTCTAGGCGGCTATAGGGCAGGCTGTCTTCTCCCCGCAACAGCACGAAAGCTATTGCAATACCGTATGCTGCAAAAAGAATAGGGATCAGCACGTCCAGTGTTTCAGGTCGAACTGCTAAACAAACCAGCGCTGCAGCGGGGCCCATTGAGTGAACATAAAGCTCCTGTTTGCCAAACCGGCCAACAGATGCCTGACGGAAGGCCAGCCAAGCGACAGCCGGAATTAGCGTTGCAAGAATGGGTTGCACAACCCTCAGACTGGTCACACCATAATACTGCACCGTGGCTATGATCGCGCTTTGTGCCGCACAACATCCGATGAGGGCCAAAAGCGCGTAGTTGGTTTCGCGTGTGAGTACACGATGTAGCAGAAAGCCCAAAAGCAGTAGGGCAATGATCATGGGTATGGGTAGAACTGGCATCAGACAAGGATGTTTCTTTAGTTCGTAGGACCTAAATCCCGATCTGCGCGACCTCAATCCGGATTCAGGTCGTATCAAATACCTTCAGCGTTTTAATGCAAGCGTCAATTCTCAAACTCCTACACAGAAAGACGCTACATGAAACCTTCATTCTTAGCTCTCCTATTAGTTCTTTTTGCCGGTACCACGGCAGCAGCCAACGATGTCGGCCTCAACGAAGTGACGATACCAGTTCCCCATCATGAACAAAAAATGCAAATGGCAATCATGTATCCCGCCGTGGGACAGAAAGAGACCATTTTTGCCGAAAATGCGGTGTTCTACGGAACATCGGTGTTCAAAGATGCCAAGCCAGTAACGAACCGACATCCGGTCGTTTTACTTTCACATGGTTGGGGTGGTAATTACGCACGGATGGCATGGCTTAGCGCGGGGTTGGTTTCGAGAGGAGCAATCGTTGTGTCAGTAAACCACCCAAACAGCAGCACTATCGATTTGGACTTTAATAGCGCATACAACCACTGGACTCGCGCCAAAGACATGAGTGCTGCGCTGGATTACATCTTACAAGACCCGATATTTGCACCTCTCGTCGAACTTTCAGAGATTTATGCCACAGGCTTCTCATACGGTGGATGGACTGCCCTTTCCCTTGCCGGCGTAAAGGGTAGCCGCGATGGATTTATCGACTATTGCGAAGCTGCCGGTACAGGGTCACAGTTTTGCGCTGAATTGACAGCAGAAGGAATCGACATCGCGACAATAGACCAAGACAAATATGAGGCATCCTACAGAGATCCGCGGATCAAAGGCGTTGCTGCCATTGATCCTGGATTAACTTGGGGCCTTGGGCCGGAAGATGTGCAAGACGTGACAATCCCGCTTCTTCTTGTTGGTCTAGGCGAAGGGGCTGATAGACTGAATGCGACAGACACCAGTACAACAGGTAGCGGTTTCGAGACTCTCGTTCCACAGGCTTCCGTTAAAATTATCGCGCCGGCCACACACTTCACTGCGCTCGGAAAGTGTAAGCCCGCAGGTGCGGCAATTCTGATCGAAGAACAAGACGATCCCGTCTGCACCGACCCCGAAGGAACGGATCGAACAAGCGTGCTTGAGACCACCATCGATACTCTGGCGGATCATTTTGAACTAAATTAGGGCACTCCTTGGGAAATTTGGATCCTAGAAATCCAGATTTCTTTTCTCAATCATTGCTGTACGCTGAAGTGTTGTTTTCCTCTCGATCACTTTGCGCACACAGCGCACGCGCCTCACCCTTGAAGATCAGAGATATTTGCGCTGTCTCATCCGTCATGAAATCGCGCAGATGCGTGGAGAACAACAGGCGCCATATTATGCCAGTTCACCGACCAAGGCCGATCAAGCGCCTTCACACAGCACGCCAAAACGCTAAATCATCGTCCCGCCATCAATATTAAAACATTGCCCTGTCGCATAGGAACTTTCATCGCTGGCCAGATAAATACACATGCCAGCGATCTCCTCAGGTGTACCAAGACGCCCCATAGGCTGCCGGTCGATAAACATCTGAAGCGCTTTCTCAGTCCCGCCAACTTCCTTGCCCAGTGCCTCGATACGGTCATTGAGTGACGGCGAAAGCGTCGTTCCCGGATTCACGGCATTGCATCGGATTTTATAGGGCAGATAATCGATAGCGACCGATTTTGTCAGGCCGATCACCGCACCTTTGGCGGCAGCGTAGGCGGCCCTGTTGGGAAATCCTTTGACCGACGAACAGATTGAAGCAATGTTGACGATGCTGCCTCCATGTTCCTTCATCTTGCCAAGCGCCGCTCGGATCACCAGATAGGTGCTGTTGAGGGTGATATTGAGGGTCTTGTCCCACTCCCCTGGCGTGCAATCCTCAATCGTGCCGTGATGCACATATCCGACGCCATGCACCAAAATATCGACGCGCGGCAGTGTCGCGAAAAAGGCAGATACAGCCTCTTCATCCGTACAATCCAAAACGACGGGCGTCATTCCAGTGATGGTGTTCAATGTGTCTGGATTGATGTCCAGCGCATAGACCGTCGCTCCCTTCTTTGCGAGACCTTCGGCTGTTGCTCTTCCTATCCCCTGGCCAGCTGCTGTGACGACGGCAATCTTATTCTTCATCTCAGTTTCTTTCGGCGGTTAAGTCTAAGCCCTTGGTGATGCTACCATCTCCTTTCGTCAGGGGAAGCAGGCACGCCTGAAGAGCATGATAGAGATCTGGCTTTCCGGTGAATACGTGGCTGACCGGGCGCAACTCATCATCCAGTTCCGGAATCCAGCCGCCGCGCTCATGATCAATAAAATGAGCATCCACAACGCCCCAGATACGGCGATACCAGGTCTCGAAGGTAGGATTATCATCGATTTTTCCTAATGCATCGGCCGCGCCAATTCCCTCAGCGACGACCCACCAAAACCGATCCGAGCGATCCGGCACATTATTCCAATCAAGCGTATAGTAAAAACCGCCGGTTTGTTTGCTCCACCCGATATCCGCAGTCGTCAGAAACAGGCTCTTTGCTGCCTCAACAATCCAGGGTTTTCGGCGTCCGCCAAGTTCCCAAAGCTGCACCAAGAGGCGCGACCATTCCAATGCATGACCGGGCGTTGTACCGGCAGGCCTGAACATCGGATCGCCCGCATAGCCCAGATCAACCTTCCAGCGTGCATCGAAATGCTCTGCAACGCGCCATCCCTGTTCTCGCGCATGGCGGTTGATAATCAGGTCCGCGATGCTCTCAGCCATCTCTAAATAGACCTGATCATCTGTCGCTTCATAGGCCGCCATCAATGCCTCGGTCAGATGCATGTTTGAGTTCTGGCCACGGTAGTCGCTAATGACCTGCCAATCAGCCGTATATTCCTCACTCGTCGCACCAAATTCTGGCTCCCAAAAGCGCTTCAGCAATATTTCGGTGATGTCTGTTATCATCCGGTCCGCATCAGGGTGGCCCGCAATTTTAGCCGATGCACCAGCTAGCAAAACAAAAGCATGGCCGTATGCCTGCTTGGTCGCGTTTGTTGGCGCTGAATCATCGATACCCCAAAAATAACCACCATTTTTGAGGTCACGGTGGCGTTTCCAGAGAAAATCCATCCCATGATCGATAAATTCGTCTGCATGCGCTCGGCCAATCAGCTTGCCAATGGTAAAGCAATGCACCATGCGCGTGGTTTCATGTAACTGTCGCTCACTTCCATTATGCTCCTGCTTAGCTGGAAGCGGCATGCCAAAATCATCCAATGCATGAAATCCACCGACAGGGTTGATAGAATGGGGTTCAAAGAAATCAAACAGCGCTGCGGCTTGTTCAAACAACCACTTGCGGTGACCCTCTCGGGTAGTGAAATTGGGTCCAGCGTTTTCTGCCCAATCTTGCTTGTGACTATCGCTCACAGTGATCCCTTCTGAAAAATATTGTAATTGATTGCATCGACGGGCAGCTATTCATCGTTCCAGCCGCTGCCGAAGGCACGACCAATAATGGGGAACTGCTCAACTTCATAAACCTGTCCTGTGATAGGAGCGCTTCCATCAGAGAGCCAAAAAACCACATGTCGAGCTACTTGTTCTGCTGATAAAAGCGAGCCGCTAGGTGTGTAGCTGGCGGGGATTATATCTTGCCAATTTTTAGGCTGGCCTTCGCCCATCTGAATGCGATGCTCAGACTCTGTCGCCGTCCAACCGACATTGACTTGATTTATCCGTATCTGATCGCGCGCCAGCGTTGCTCCCAGGTTTTTCGTCATCGTCTCCAGGGCTGCTTTGGTCGCCGAATAGATGAGCAAGTTGGGCGCACCACAAGAGGCATTGACCGAACCAATATTCACAATGCTGCCAGACGACCCTTGCTTCTTCATGGCAGTTACAGCCGCTTGTATCAGCATCATCGGCGCTCGAAAATTGACGGCGAACATCTTATCGCTTAGCGCGGCAGACGCCGTTTCAAGTGTATTTCGATCAAGCATGCCCGCATTGTTCACCAGCCCATCAATGCGGCCGTGACTATCCAAAACGAAATCAACGATCTTCGCAGGCGAGTCTTCGCTGCTCAAATCCGCGCTGATGAATTTGACATCTGGGCCAAGTTTTTGAGCTGAGGCTTCAAGTGCCGCATCATCCAAACCATGCAAGACAATTTTAGCCCCTTGTTGATGGCTCTGGCGTGCGATTGCAAAGCCAATTCCTTCGTTCGAACCGGTTACCAATAATACCTTGTCTTTCATCATGCTCGCTCCGAGAGCCAATCACCCAAATGCAGTAGCAACCGCCTATACTGGTTACACAATTGTGGGCGCAGAACCTATAGTCGGCACACTCAAAATTACGGCTCGCACCGATTTAAGCCCACTTAACCCATCACTAACATGCATCCAGTATCACCTTTGCAAGTGACCCAGCGTAGGAGCTTTGCCATGTGGATACTTTTGATTCCTCTCGTTGTTGCGGAAATCGCATTTTGGGTGGCGCTGCTCTATTTCGCGTGGCGGGGCTACCTAGCCATTGTAAATGGCAATCGGCCGATGGCGGCCATTTGGCTGTGCCTGATCGCGGTGCCATTCGTATTCTATTTTTACAAACATATGGAAGCCGATGCAGAAGAGGTCGCGCGAGCGGACCAAATTGCTGCTCTGCCCCGAGCGACAATATCAAAAGAATATCCAAAGCTTCTTGAGATCCATGGCCACGCCACCGAGTTTGAACTTTTGATTTTCCTGGATGCGATGAACTTTGAGCAAGTTGCAGTCTTCCAACGTCCGCGCAAGGGTGAGATTTATGGTCAATTTGTTACGCTCGCCAAAGGATGCGAAGGTCGCGGCATCGAGCATCTCAAAACTTGGAACCAACGCGGTCGGTTCAGCTACCCAACGCAATCCGACAAGGACTGCCTGATCGCAGAGTGGAAAACTGTATCAGATGAGCGCTCAGCAATTCCTGCAATTGAGTATCGACACGCAACCCAAACCACATTGGTGCCGCCCGGCACCAATTGGGGCGATGGCGCATATGAAGTAAGGGCAAGAACGGCAAATGGCTCAGCGCTAATAGAATACTGGGAGCGCCCTTACATCACCCGCCCCGCTTGGCCCGGTCCCTGGGGCTACGCATTTCCTGGCAATACAGAGCGCAAAAAATACAAACCACCCAAGCGCCTGGATTTTATCCTCAAGGCCATTGAAGTTGAATAGCTAAACCACGCTTTGCGACATCACAGTGCCGCAAGGCAAAAGCGGGTGCGATTAAGTTACAGACCCAGCAAGCTGCTTTGGTACATCATGCCAAGAATGTCCGGCCGCCATTATGCAGGCAATACCAGTCGGCATGGTCATGATCGCTG
>JBCDFK010000122.1:0-6349 GCA_039178065.1 Pseudomonadota bacterium
AAATGGTAAGGCGCTCAAGGATCTAACTGAAAACCACGGTGTTATCCTTGAAGACACACCTGCTGATTACTTCACTGAATATTCAGCTGCGGCTGCAAAAGCCCTTCAGGCTGCTGCAGACGAGAACGAATTCTTTGCTGAAGTCTGGGCGTCACAGCGTGCATTCGCTGAAGTTGCGGTTCCGTTCTGGGCTGGCGCACAAACCTCAAATGCCGGTCTTGGCCGCGCTTTTGCAGACTCACTGAAATAATCCGACAAAAAACGGGCCCCTCGCGGGCCCGTTCATTCTATTGTTGCAAGTGCCCGGGGTTGGGGGCATTTTCAGGAAGAGAATGCAGATAAAAAATCCGCATCAATGGGAGGGATATCCACATGGCTGACGAACCGAATCCAGAAGACCTGGAAATTGCGGATGAGCTGATCGCTGAACGAAGGGCCGAAGCCCCCGGTGAAACGCCTGAGGATATGACGGCGTGGCAACGTCCTATCACAGGAGCCATCGATGTCCTGAACTATCGCGCAGGCCAGATAATCGCTCTGATGATGGTGCCATTGATTATCGTTGTGGTCATTGAAGTTTTCTCACGAAACTCCTTCGTAATCCTACAAGACGCCGGGTTTGAAGACTTCGCACGCTCCTTGGGGCTTGGACCAACGCTATGGGTTTACGACACCAGCCGCATGATTGCCGGCGTAATGTTTATGGCGGCCGCAGGTTACGGCCTAATGCGAGGCGTGCACATCCGTGCCGACTTCATCTACCGCTTTTGGTCGGACAAGACCCAAGCGACGGTAGATGCAACACTTTATCTCCTGTTCTTCATGCCTTCGATGATCTTCTTCACGATCGTCGCCTCAGAGTTCTGGTGGCTTGCTTTTTCAACGGGCGAGACTTTGGCGCTCGATAGTGCCTGGGGTCCACTCCTGTGGCCCGCGCGTATAGCGATGCCTGTCGGCGGCTTCCTGTTGATGCTACAAGGTATTCCAGAGATTTTCCGTGCCTTCCATAAAATGGGCAAAGAGCGGGAACGCTGGTTTGTGCGAGCTCTACCGATCTACCTAGTAGCTTTAACATGGTTGATATTGGCGATCTTTGCACCCGGCGTCGTACCAGGCGGTGAATGGTTCACAGATCTGATGAGCGCGCGCCCGAATCTCGATAAGCCAACAATCGGTCTTATCATGCTAACAGCAATGCTGTTCGTGATCTTCATCGGGTTCCCGATTTCATTCACACTTATCTTCTTGGCATTCGTGTTCGGAATCTGGGGGTCAAACTTCAAGCTCACCACCCTGTTGATGACACTGAACACCAACTCAACCATGTTGAACGACCAGCTAATGGCGGTGCCATTGTTCGTTCTAATGGGCATTGTGATGGAATCAGCTGGCCTGATGGAACGCCTATTCGCCTCGATCCAGATGATTATGGCGCGCGTACGTGGCGCGCTCTTCATCGCCGTTCTGATCGTATCAACCATCTTCGCTGCTGCAACCGGTATCGTTGGGGCCTCGGTTACCCTTTTGGGCATCATGGCCGGAGCCACAATGAGCCGATCAGGTTACAACGTACAACTTGCTGCGGGTACAATCACCGCCGGCGGTACGTTGGGTATCCTAATCCCGCCATCGATCATGCTGATCGTCATGGGGCCGGTGTTGGAGGTCTCGACATTGGATCTGTTCCGAGGTGCGTTCATACCGGGAGCCATGTTGGCCACCCTATACCTCGTTTACACTCTTGGCCGGTGTTGGATAAACCCGAGCCTCGGACCAATATTGTCCGAGGAAGATCAACCCGACACGTCTCGTTACTACGGTGCTGAAGTCGCTCTGATTTGCCTCGGCGTTCTAACTGTATGTCGGGTATTTGGTCTGGCAATTGGTGGAACATTTGCACAGCTGATTCCCTTTGGCGGCCTATTCGTTCTGTTGATTGTGCTTGCCGCAACCTACCAGGCGTACCGCAAATTGAGCGTATTGCGGATAGCCGTGCCGATCGCCGTACTGTTCCACCTCTATATGATCGTGGCTAACATGAGTGGGGGGCTGCCGATCTGGTCGATGGTCTTCGGAGCATTCATAGTCTTGTTGGCATTCCTTGGCCGTCCAATTTACGGCGATGATGCAGCCGAAAACTTCCACTTCTCTGATCTATGGGATGAGTTCTTTGCAGGATTAATGCCGCCGACGATCCTGATCTCATTTGCATTGGGTTCTATTTTGCTTGGTTTCGCAACCCCAGCAGAAGCCGCAGGCATGGGTGCGTTCGGTGCGATCCTACTATCATTGGCGTACCGCAAATTCACTATGCCTGGCTTCTTCGACAGCCTGATCAAAGCACTTGAGATCACAGTGCTGATCATGTTCCTCGTCGCTGCATCAAACTTCTTCGGAGCACAGTTCAGCGCACTCGGCACACCGCGGATGATGACTGAGATTCTCCTCGGCCTCGATATGGCGCCGTTCATGGTCTTGTTGCTGGTTATGGCATTGATCTTCCTTCTTGGATGGCCTCTAGAATGGGTGCCGATTGTGCTGATTGTTGTGCCAATCCTGTTGCCAACAGTGCAGGCACTCTCACTCCACGGACTGAGTTCCTATGACATGATGGTCTGGTTCGGTATCCTTGTGGCAGTGAACCTGCAAACGGCTTGGTTAAGTCCGCCTGTGGCGCTGTCCGCATATTTCCTTAAGGGGGTCGTGCCAAATTGGGATCTGAAAGACATCTACCTTGGTATGATGCAATTCATGATGGTTCAGTTGGTTGGTTTAATTCTAATATTGTTGTTCCCACAATTAGTTCTGTGGCTACCACGCGTTATGAGCGGAGGATAAATTCGTGACCCGTGAATACCTAAAAAAAGCACCAAAAACATCGGCAACAGATGCTGGCGATGTAAGTGCAAAAGTGCAATCGATCTTGAATGACATAGAGAGTGGCCGCGAAGATGCGGCCCTCAAATATGCCAAAGAGTTCGATCGCTATGAGGGCAATATTGTTCTCACACGGGAAGAAATAGATGCTGCCGCTGCTAGAGTACCGCAAAAGCTGAAGGACGATATTCGTTTCGCATCTGACAATGTGAAGCGATTTGCTGAACAACAACTCAACAGCCTGCAAGATTTTCAATATGAAGTTCAGCCGGGATTTATTGCAGGGCAAAAGTCCATCCCTGTTAAAGCGGCGGGTTGCTATGTTCCCGGTGGCCGCTACAGCCATATCGCCTCGGCTATTATGACTGTAACAACCGCCAAAGTGGCGGGCTGCGAAAACATTGCGGTGTGCTCACCGCCTCGTCCGGGCGTTGGCATTAATCCTGCAATCATCTACACCGCCGACATCTGCGGTGCCGACAAGATACTTGCACTCGGCGGCGTTCAAGGCGTAGCAGCAATGGCATTCGGCCTGTTTGAAACACCGCCTTCTGATATCATCGTTGGCCCCGGCAACCAATTTGTTGCCGAAGCCAAACGCATATTGTTCGGACGTGTTGGCATCGACATGTTTGCCGGACCGACAGACAGCTTAATTTTGGCTGATAGTTCTGCTGACCCCAACGTCGTAGCATCTGACCTGGTTGGTCAAGCCGAGCACGGTTATAACTCGCCGGTGTGGTTGGTAACGAATGACAGAGATCTGGCTGAAGAGGTAATTTCTCTCGTGCCAGGATTGATCGATGATTTGCCGGAAACCAACCGAGACAATGCGCGTGCCGCATGGCGCGACTATGCAGAAGTGATCGTTTGCGATAGTCGCGAGGAAATGGCGCTTTGCTCAGATGATTACGCACCCGAACATTTGACTGTTCAAGCCGAGGACCTTGATTGGTGGCTGAACAATCTCAAATGTTATGGTTCACTCTTCTTGGGTGAGGAAACCACTGTGGCCTATGGTGACAAGGCTTCAGGCACAAATCATGTGCTTCCAACATCCGGAGCAGCGAAATACACCGGTGGATTGTCGGTCCATAAGTTCCTCAAAATCGTCACCTGGCAGCGCGCAACCCGCGAAGCTGCTAAGGGCGTTGCCATTGCAACGGCTCGCATATCTCGCCTTGAGGGCATGGAAGGCCATGCACGTACGGCTGACGTACGTCTTGCCAAATATTTCCCCGGCGAGAATTTCGATCTTTCCGCTGCTGAGGAATAAGCGATGAAAGCGCTCGTCTATGTTGGTCCAGAGAAACTCGAATATATGGACCATCAAGACCCCGTCTTGGCCGAAGACCACGTTCTGGTAAAAGTCTTAGCCTCCGGTATTTGTGGATCAGACATGCATGGCTTCTTGGGTCATGATGAGCGACGCCCTGCCCCGCTCATTTTAGGCCATGAAGCCGCCGGTACAATTGTTGGCGGCGAACATGAGGGAGAAAGGGTAACACTGAACCCTCTCATTGCTTGCGGCGAGTGCGCTGCATGTAAACGTGGCGAGCCGCACTTATGCGTTAATCGTATATTGCTGTCGATGAAGCCTAGGCACGGCACCTTTGCGCAATATGTTGCGATTCCCTACGAGAATACTGTCCTAATCCCTGAGCATGTGAGCTTTCAAAAGGCTGCGCTGGCTGAACCACTGGCTTGTGGTTGGCATGCAGTTAAGTTGGGCGAAAACGCCCTGAGCACACCTCTTTCAGATTCCACTTGTCTCGTGATTGGCGGCGGCGCAATTGGTTTGGGCATCGCGCTGGTCCTAAAAGCAAAGGGCGCAACTGATATCATTGTCGCTGAACCCAACGAGAAACGCCGTGCCGTATTATCAAAGATTGGCGGCTTTCGCGTCTTTGATCCAGCCGACGAAAGTCCTGAAAGTATCGATCTGGTTTTCGATGCCGTTGGCTACGCCGGCACGCGTGCTGAAGCATGTCGTGCAGTGCGACCAGGCGGCGTAATCATTCATATTGGTCTCGGCCAATCTGAAGGTGGTATTGATGTAAGGCGTCTTACACTGCAAGAGATCAGTTTCATCGGCACTTATTGCTACACGCCTCAAGACTTTCGCGATACAGCAAAAGCGATCTTTGACGGTGTGTTGGGACCGCTCGATTGGATAGATGTCCGACCGCTCGAAGACGGCCAGAAGGCATTTGACGACATTCGTTCCGGAAATGCTTCAGCGCCAAAAATCGTCTTGGAGCCTTGGGCATAAACCTAATAGAGCCAGCGAACCAATACCAATGTTATTGCTGGAAACGCCACAAGAATGATTGTGCGTATGATATCTGATGCAATGAACGGAAGAACAGATTTGTAAGTCGCGCTGATGGGCGTATCGTCATCCATTGCGTTGATGACAAACAAATTCATCCCGACAGGTGGCGTAATCAATCCCACCTCAACCACAATCAACACAAGAATACCGAACCAAAGACCAACTTCTTCTGCGGTCAGTCCAAAATCGAGACCAGAAATAGTCGGAAAGAAAATCGGTACGGTCAGCAAAATCATCGACAAACTGTCCATGAAGCAACCGAACACAAGATAGACTAGCAATATCACAGATAGAATAAGCCAAGGACTAAAGCCCTGGCCTGCGATCATAGCAGAGACTTCCTGTGGGACCTGAGTGAGAGCTAGAAAGCCATTGTAGTAAGCGGCCCCCAAAATGATCAAGAATATCATCGCTGTGTTCGACGCCGTCTCTAGCAATGCATTGATAAAGTCTTGGCGTGCCGCTAAGCCGCTGAACAGAGCTGCAATGCCCGTTCCAGCTGCGCCAATTGCCGCGGCCTCAGTCGGTGTGAACCAAGCGAGTTAGATACCGCCTACCACTAGTAGAAATATCGTCAGCACCGGCCAAATGCCAGCCAGCGCTCTAAAACGCTCTGCATAGCCGATGCGTGGATGGATAACTTCGGAACCCGGTGAAATTCGAAGATAGATCGATATAGCGATCATATATCCGCCAGCAGCCAGAATACCCGGAATAAAAGCTGCCAGGAATAGCTTAGCGATGTTTTGCTCGGCAATAATCGCATAAATCACCAACACGATAGAAGGCGGGATCAAAATACCAAGCGTGCCGCCTGCCGCCAAAGTAGCGGTTGCCAAACCGCCTGAATATCCTGATCGCTTCAATTCCGGCAAAGCCACCTGCCCCATCGTGGCTGCCGTAGCCAGCGATGAGCCACAGATCGAGCCAAATCCTGCCGATGCGCCAATTGCGGACATAGCAACACCACCACGACGATGCCCAAGCCACGCTTCTGCAGCCTTGAACAATGATTGTGACATGCCACCGAGCGTTGCAAACTGCCCCATTAGCAAAAACAACGGTACAATGGACAATGAATAACTTGAAAACGTGGAATAGGTTTCGGTCTTCATTTTGGCGAAAACAACATTCCAG
>JBCDFK010000123.1:0-6312 GCA_039178065.1 Pseudomonadota bacterium
ATTGTCGGCTCCGCGCCAACTTGGTAAGCCTCAAGTGGCAACACCAGACCGATGCTCAATCGCCCCGATTTGAACACTGTATTGTAAGCCCGATTGAGCTTGGGAAAACGCTCTGTTTTGGATTCAGCTAACATTGTTCATTCCCTTGAGTCAGTACCGTACCAGTGTACGGCTCTCAATGCTTTTGCGGATGGTGTGCACATCTTCACTTTCCACCAAGTCTAGAGCACTATGGGCGATAGAGGGCATTCCATGGTTATCGTAGATATTGAAAAAGACTACCTCATCGGGCGTCATTGTGGATTGGTAAAGCCATTCGTGGCGCTCATTACCCACCACCCCCATTATTTGTCCTTTTCGATCAGGGTAGATCAGATCGAGTAAGATCCAGTCTTTTGCTTCAATGCTTGATGGTCTGATAAAACCGAGCGGAGCGCTATTGATTGGATTGTCTACTGGACGCCAAACATTGATAAAGGCAAAGTGACCCTTGCGCCATTCCTCGGCCCGTCCCGCACCGATTAAGTCGATCAAGCGCTGATGGGCGCCATCAACGCTGTAGTCGCTGTGAACATTGCGGGCTGGTGGGCGATCAGCATTGGGATCATCGACACGGAGCGTGTGATCGAAGATAATGACCTCCTTCACATTGAGCTTCCCTTGCAGAAGTTCGTTGAGTTCCCTGTCATAGGTTTTCTTCCAGTCACCGCTTGCGTCAAAGGTTTCAATCGCGCTTGGAAATTTCGCAAATTCAACAGCATCATCAGCAAATGAAATCGGTCTTGTTGATTTCCGCACATCGCTCAGGTCAACAGAAGTTGACACCAGCTCTGGCGATATCAGATTGCCAGCTATACCGCCCGCATCCAACTCAAATGCTTGTCGTTCATGCTTATGGACATGGTAATTGACAGTCGCTGAGCGTGCCATTTTTTTTCCGTTCATAAATGCAGATCTTGTGTTCATTCCGAATATGATTGTTGTAAAATAGAAAATAAATGGGTATAAAACGTATTCAGAATTCGGAATATCAATATAATGGGTTTGGATACAGACGCACTTCGGCTCTTTGTGTCGGCTTCAGAAATGCTGAATATCAGCGCCGCCGGTCGACGGCTTTCCATGGCGCCGGCCGTTTCCAGTGCCAAACTTGCAAAGCTCGAACAAAGCGTTGGTGCAGAGCTTCTGCATAGGACGACGCGAAAGGTTTCGCTTTCACTGGAAGGTGAAGAGTTTCTGCCATTCGCACGTGAAATGATTGCACAGGAAGACGCAGCGATGGTTGCGCTTGGACGCGGCAAAACCAAAATCACCGGAACGCTTCGATTTGCTGCACCGAGCACCTTCGCACAGCAATATATTGTGCCGATTGTCCCAGAATTTTTGGATCAACATCCAGATCTCGTTCTGGATTTTCGGCTTTCCGATATTCAGTTTGATTTGATCGAGGGTAGCTTTGATCTTGCGCTACGGAACGCGCCCATTAGCGACACTAGCCTAAAGGGGCGCAAGCTAGCTGATGACACCCGCATCTTATGCGCATCGCCTGCTTATCTAAAAGCGCATGGGGCACCGAAAACACCATCTGATCTAAGGTCTCATTCCCTAATCGCGTTCAGGGATAGGTTGCCACGCCGGCTGAAGGGCCCGAATGAAGAGACCGCAATGTTCGAACCTGCGGCGGCAAGAAGTCAGCTGATCTTCGACGATGGCCTTAGCCAAAAACGCGCGACCGTAGCGGGCGCAGGCATTTCACTGAATTCACTTTGGAGCGTTCACAAGCAACTTGCTTCGGGAGAACTGAAACGTGTTCTCCCCGAATTCGAAGGAGCAGATCAGAACGTTTTGTGGTTGATCTATCCAAAGTCCAACATCCTTTCTCCAAAGGTACGAGTCTTTATGGACTTTCTCATTGCTCGGATTGGAAAAAACCCAGATTGGCTGAAGCGGGTTGACCTGAGCTGAAACATTCTGGCGTTCCCGAATGCGGAGATTGGAACTCAAACACGGTCTGGTGTCATGGGCTCAGAGCCGTCATTTCACAAGGTGATACGGGAACGTCGGCTTTGGGCCGGAAGCGGTCGCTGTCTTGTATTGCCGCTGAGCGCCGTTACGTTTCCCTCCACCCACACCCTCAATCCCCCAACCTGTGCCTGATTGCACAGCGGTGACGCTACCTTTGCGTCAAGCTGGCGGCATCAACCAAGGAGGATTGTAAAATGAGACTATTTTCAACCATCGCCACATTGGCTGTTCTGCTCGTTCCAGCGGCGACATTTGCGCCCAGCGTCGCCAGTGCGGAATCGACTTTCAACATGTTTAAAGTCCAAAAAGTCGCGCAATTTCAGCACAGAAATGCTTCGCCGCGGCGCGGCGGATCAAATAGTTTCGGCGCAGGCATCAGAACTACCGAACGCGTCTGCTGCACCAACTACACGCATGAGGGTGGCTGGACCGGATGCGCGACATATGACGCGAAACATTGTCCCAATGATGCGCGTTTCACACCGCCACGCAATAATGATCCCGTTTCATAATATGGCTTGATAAGCCGCCGCCCGGCGAATTTTTGCCAAGTCGGGCGGCGCCCCTGTCCATCTGGACCTAATTCCACAAAACTCTGGACCTATCGCTGTTCCCTCTTTATGAATGATGATATTTTACCCCTTGCCGGATAGGCCGTGCTGGGCGTGCTCATAGAATTCATTCGGGTATTGATCCCACGGGAGTTGCGTCATGAACGTCAAACAAAACATCAATGATTATTCATCGGTTGTCGAAAACGATCGTAACCACATTTGGCATCATCTCAGCCAACACAAGAAATATGAAACCACCGATCCGCTGATCATTATCGAAGGCAAGGGCATGCGGGTTTGGAACCAAGCGGGCCGCGAGCATCTTGATGCGGTGTCGGGCGGTGTTTGGACTGTTAATGTTGGTTATGGCCGCACGCAAATTGCTGATGCTGTGCGTGATCAATTGGTGAAGCTGAACTATTTCGCGGGCTCGACGGGCTCTATTCCGGGCGCTACTTTCGCTGAAATGCTGATGGAGAAAATGCCGGGTATGAGCCGGGTTTATTATTCAAACTCTGGCTCTGAGGCGAATGAAAAAGCCTACAAGATTGTGCGGCAGATCGCGGCGCAAAAATATGGCGGCAAGAAGCACAAAATTCTCTATCGCGAGCGCGATTATCACGGCACCACCATTACGGCGCTTTCCTCTGGCGGTCATGAAGAGCGCAAGGGGCTTTATGGTCCGTTCACGCCGGGCTTTGTTTCCGTGCCGCATTGCCTTGAATATCATTCGCAGTTTGGCGATGTGGAGGATTACGGCATCCGCGCGGCCAATGCGATTGAGGACGTTATTTTGCGCGAGGGCGCAGACACGGTTGGTGGTCTTATTCTCGAACCGATCACCGCGGGCGGCGGGGTTATTGTGCCACCGAAGGGCTATTGGGAACGCGTGCAGGAAATCTGCGATAAATATGAAATTCTGCTGATCATCGATGAGGTCGTGTGCGGCATGGGCCGGACTGGCATGTGGTTTGGCTATCAGCATTACGGCATCAAGCCAGATATCGTGACCATGGCGAAGGGTGTTGCTTCTGGCTATGCGGCGATCAGCTGTACGGTGACCACTGAAGCAGTGTTCAACGAGTTCAAATCTGACGCAGACGATGCGATGAACTATTTCCGCGATATCTCGACATTTGGCGGTTGTACAGCGGGCCCTGCGGCGGCGATCGAGAATATGAAAATTCTTGAGGCGGAAAAACTGCTCGAGAACACTGTCACCATGGGCGAATATATGCTTGGCGAGCTCGAAGGCCTTAAAGCCAAGCACGACATTATCGGCGATGTGCGCGGCAAAGGTCTGTTCCTGGGTGCTGAGCTTGTCAGCGACCGCGAAGCGCGTACGCCGGTGCCTGAAAGTGTTGCCGCTGCGGTTGTGGCCGATTGTTTTGCTGAGAATACGGTGGTTATTGGCGCAACGAACCGCTCACTACCGGGCTTTAACAACACGCTGTGCTTCTCACCTGCATTGATTGCCACCAAGGATGACATTGATGAAATCATCAGTGCTGTGGATGGCGCATTGGGGCGCGTTGTCGCTTCGCTGTAAGCCCTCAGAGTTGAATTTGGCAAAGCCCGGTGTTCGCGCCGGGCTTTTTGTTTGTCGGCGTCAAGCGGTGTTTTTCTGGTCGCCGACTTTTATAAGATTGCTTGGCTCATCCGCCAGCACATAATCAGCCAGGTGCTCACCCCAGACCCGGTAGCCTGCGGGTCCTGCATGGAAACCATCGCGGGCAAAGCCATCTGTGATGTTGATCGGGACGGGGTCTGAATAGGTAACGCCGCGCTCTTCGCACAATTGCTTGCCCTGCTCGTTAATCAATGTGGCGCGGGCTGCAAGAATGCGCGCCAATTGTCTGGGCAGGGCAGGGAATTTGTTCATATCGGCGATGGGCGTCCAGATGATTTTTGCTTCTGGAAATCGCGTGCGCAGCGCATAGAGCAAGGTGCCAAATGTCTTTTTGAATGTCGAAACCGCGTGGAAATTCTTCATATCATTGGTGCCCACGGCAACGATCACATGGGTAAAATCCCGATCTTCAATATGCGGCACTACGAAGTCTCTCAACTCGCCCGATGTTGCCGAGTTGCAGCCCGCCGTCTGCCATTTCACAGCGCGGCCACTTCTGGCGTGAATTTGGTCGGCAATATTATAGGCAAAGGTGTGCTCAAGCCGCTCCATGCCAACGCTTGCAACGCTGCTATCGCCAATTGCCAATATTTTGAAGCCGGGTTTTTTGCTGCCAAGCACACCACTTTGTGGCACATCTGCCGGTAGAAGCCGCTCAATGCGCTGCCGCAAGCGAAGACCTTGCCAAGCATAGATCGGCAGCATTGCCCACGTAAAAAGCGATAATTTTGTTTTCGACATTGCGCGCATTCAGTTTGGTAGATCGCAGGCGATTTGAAAACAAGATACGCAATAACAAAAAGCCCGCGGCAAAATGCTACGGGCTCGATGTGTAACTATTGTGACGCGACTAAAATCTCTTCTCACTTACAGCAAGCGCTGCAGCTGGATCTTGAAGATGTTTCAATGCCCAATTTTTCGTTCGTGTTTCAACCGATAATCGAAACCTTCTATGCCGCTTGTTCGAAGTTTTTGGCCCAAGTGCCTTTTGCAGCAAGCCCGTTCATTCTTGCGCGGTGCGTGAATGCGCGTTGGCCTGCGGCCACATTTTCGCGTTTGCCTTGCCAAGCTTGAAGCGCAGCCGCCTGCAATGCGCGACCGTAAGAGAATGTCAGTGCCCATGGCAGTCCGCCAATTGCATTCATGGCAGATAGGTGCGCCGTTGCTTCCTCGTCTGACTGGCCACCTGAAAGGAAGGCGATGCCGGGCACTGCGTTTGGCACTGTAGCGCGAAGAACGCTGACGGTTTTTTCGGCAACTTCATCTACTGATGCCTTGCGGGCATTTTTACCATCGATCACCATGTTTGGCTTGAGCACCATGCCTTCGAGGTTGACGCGCGCTTCTGCCAATTCATTGAATACTGTTCTTAAGACGAACTCAGAAACGTCTGCACAACGATCTATTGAATGATCGCCAGGTGCGCCATCCATCACAATTTCTGGCTCAACAATCGGTACGATACCCGCTTGCTGGCAAAGAGCTGCATAGCGTGCCAGCGAAGCCGCATTGGCACGCACAGCGCTTGGTGTTGGCAGGTCGCGTGAAATTGAGATCACGCCACGCCATTTTGCAAAGCGTGCGCCGGCTGCATAGTAATCTGCCAAACGATCTGACAGACTATCGAGACCTTCCGTCACCGTTTCTCCTGGGTGCATTGGTAGTGGTTTTGCGCCCTTGTCGACCTTTATGCCTGGAATTGCGCCTGAAGCACGAATGAGATCGACTAGCGGCGTGCCATCTTCTGCGTTCTGGTAGAGCGTTTCTTCAAACAAAATGACGCCGGAGATCGCTTCATTCATTGCGTCTGTTGAGCGAAAAAGCATCTCGCGATAATCGCGTCGATTGCTTTGGGTCGATTCTACATTGATTGAATCAAAACGCTTCTTGATTGTTCCGGTCGATTCGTCGGCGGCCAGTATGCCTTGACCAGGCTTAACCATAGCGATGGCGATATCTTCAATACGATCTGACATTTAGGGTCTCCAAATTGCGTTGGAAAGTCCATAAATGACAATTTCAAAAATTTAAATAGGACCTAAATAAATTAAAACGATTAAATTTTATTCAATCGTTTTAAGGACTTAACTTTTCTTGGGATAG
>JBCDFK010000124.1:0-6301 GCA_039178065.1 Pseudomonadota bacterium
ATACAACCTACGACAAAAGCACTCTCGGCACCTATCCAAAAGATGGAACAGAGGAGGATCAGCAGAAATTCAAAGACAGTGCCAAGGCTTTACGTACCGCGCAATTCGAAAAGAACATGCAAGAGCTTGGTCTTTCAAACGAGACACATGACAAAGAATTGCCTTTTGGGCACAAAGACTCACTACCACGCAAATACGATTCCCCCGCTGGCGAAAGAGCAAGTGATCACAACTATATTGATCCTATTGCTGCAGGCGATCGCGGACCAGACATGTTAGTCAAACAATCCGATGGTACTTATGCGGCAAAATGGCCGAAAACGGACGGCATCAAGGATCTCAACCAGGCTCGAGAGCTCTACGCAACTGAAGACATTCTTCTAAGAGATAGTCGTGGACGTTACCGGACACCAGAATCAATCGATAAGGGTCGCGAGATAAATCTGGCAAATTATCCTGCCAACAAACCGGCACTTTCATCCAATGACCTCATGGATCGCTATGTAGGTAACACGCGTGACCGAACGCGAGATGATCTACCAAAGGTTCTTGTCGAAGATCGTCACAACAAAGGTGTGTTTAAAGAAAAAGACCAATCTGTGACGCCTGAAGAGCTGAAGACTGAAAATGTTCTGATCCAAAAACGAAATGGCAAAGGATTTGTAACCCCAGAGATGTACGCAAAGACCCAGGGACCCAATGCTGCCGCCAATCTCCAAGAGTTGGGAATCCCCGAGGATATTCAAAAATTTGAGGGCAAAAATCCGCAAGTTTTGGTGCAAGCCACAAAAAATGTTGTCATCAGTGGTGATCGAGCAAAGAGATATGCCGATGGCGCATCATTGGCCGAAAAATTTGATAAGGACAAAATTTTTGTTGAAAACACCGGTGCAAAAACTGGCGTACTAACCGGCGCATATGTTGACGTAAACACCTATGAAAAAACGCATGGTGCAGACCACACCAAAAAACATCTCGATAATTTGGGTGTAGCGGATGACTTCCACAAAACGCCTGAGGCAGCAGCGATGGCCGATGCGTTTAAGAATACCTCAACCACAAAGGGAATGGCGACCCAAAGCGCAATTACTGTTGAGTCAAGGGCGCCGAGAGACGATCGTGGTGCCGACAGCCGCAGCATGTAGGCATACCTAACAACACATATGAGCGAGCCGTAATCGGCTCGTTCAATCATGGCGCAAACCCGGGCAGTAAATTCGGTGGAGTAACAAGACGATATTCAAAGGAGTAGATGATGGCAGAAGCAGCAACAAAAAATGATAATATCCGCGCTTGGTTGGATGAAGCTGATTCAGCAAGGAAATCTGCCGAAGATAAAAGCAGAAAACAGGATGAACAGTCCAAAAAGGAATCTGCCAAACAGGCGGCCGAATATGACCTGTATAAGAACTCGAAAAGGCTAGATACGGGTGATCTCGACAAAAACCACAATGGCATTCACAAGAGTACCCATATCGGGAAATTCTACAATAGCTCTACGGAATTCAATCCTTCGAAAGGAACCGCTGAGAAACGTCGCTCGTTTCTTGGCGGAGAAGGCAAAGTTGAAAAATATGCGGAACGCGAAGCCGAAGGCAAAAAGACGGGCGAATATATCCGCACAGAGAAATCAAACTCATTTGTCGTGGGAAGACGAGACGTCAAATATGGCTCCGAAAACCAACCAAAACAAGTAACACTTTCTACCAAGAATGGTAACTTCTCCACAACCTACGAAATGGATTACAACGGCAATAAGCAATACACGAATATCAAGGTTGGACCTGCTTATGAGAAATCAGTCGCGCGCGGCAAGCGCGAAGGTAGCATTGTAACCGAAAAGAAATATGCATTCTCACAGATTGCCGATCGTTTTGAAACCGACAAAGACGGCAACAAAGTGCGCACGGGCAAGCAGCGCGGCGCATACTCGAAAATGTCGACAATCAATGAAGACGGCACTTCAGTCAGCGTAAAAAAGTGGGACAATGGGGCTGGCTTCAACCCATACTCAAAAACCACAGAAAAGGATGCGAATGGGAATAAGCGCGTAATCGCAAAAAAGGTTGGTCTGTATGAGCGCGATACCAAAAAACTTGACGATGGTGTTTCCGAATTAGAGACAAAGAAGTTCACAAAGGCGTTTAAGCAAACAAAAAAGTCGACGATCGTTGATGACGAAACCAGCGCGACTGGAAAATCAAAACTTGAAGTTACTCGAAAAAAGTATCTTGGCTTTATTACGAAGACAAGTCGCACGTCCACAGAAGCCCCCGCCGAGGTCAAAGTAAAAAACGAAAAAACATGGACCAATAGCGCCCAACGCGACGCTAAGCAGGCTGCAACTGGTTACAAAAAAGTTGACTCCACAGACACCGCAGAAGTGGCGAGTGAAAAGCGTTCGAGCAACATTAAGAGGGGCGCACCAAACGCCAGGCGCGCAAACGAGGAAGCTGGCAAGCCATTCGACGGCAATCTGGTACCAACGCAAAGAACTTTTAAAACAGTTCCACCAGAAAAGCGACGCTCGCAATCGCCTGAAATGAAGGAGCAGGTCGCGGCTGCAAAGGAAAGAACCGTTCAAAAAGAGTGGGACAAAGCCGGTTTAGTCGGGAAAATTCAAATTGCAGCTGGCAATGCAGCAGAAAGGCTCGGTGCGCAATCTGACGCCTGGTTAAAGGCTGGGCAAGGTATTAGTGGTAACATTCCAAAGCCGCCGCCCCTTCCTAGGCATCTGGACAAATCAGACAGTGGCACTCAAAGAAGAACCGACATTCCGCTACCACCCAAGAACGGCAATGAATCAACATCCACAGCGCGCCAGCGAGGCAGTACCGCAATCGGTCACGCATTTGCCGCCGCCGCCAAGTCTGCTAGACTCGTGGCCAATGCCAATAGATCAGATGCTTACGCTGCTGCAGCCTCAGCTTGGCCGGGCTTTGCCAATATGGGAATGAACTCGGACGCCAGTTCCGAAGCCGGCAGTTCCGAAAGCTTCGTCACCGCTAATTCTAGCACATCATCATCAAGCTCTAGAGATTCACGTGGCGACACAAACTCCTCAAGCGGATCAACAACGAGAATAGCGGCAAACGACGATTCATTGGTGCAGCGTCGAATCAAAGAACTCGAAGGTCAAGCGGCATTGGGATCAACATCAAACGGTAATATCAGTGCGACTGCAAATTCGCTGAACTTAGGGCCTGCAACGGCACAATTCCAAGAGCAGGTGGCGCGAGACAGAGCAAACGCATCAAGTGTTGAGGAAGTTGCACGAGAAGGTCGAAACGGTGTGCCGACACGGTCAAGAGAGACCAGTCTCGGGTTGGCCGGCTAAAGAGCACTAAAATCGCAGCGTGGAAAATCAGCGGAAGTTCGATGAATAACGCCTATGGAAAATTGACTACGATTCTATTTGCTTCGCTCATGTCCTTGCCAGTGGGATATTTTGTGGCAAACCTTTATGTTCTGTTCTTTGACGGATTTGATTCCTCAAAGTTCGATGATTTTTCACTGTTAGCAATCTTCTACGTATCGCCACTTTTAACAGGCGAATTGAAAGATGAATTCATTGGCGGATTGAACATGATGGCGGGCGCAAGCCTCGTTGCATTTCTACTTTTATTGATAATATTGTTTCGACCCCAACCCAAACACCACGGCACGGCACGTTGGGGAAAATTCCAAGAGATGGCAAAGCTTGGCTTTATCAAAAACTACAAAAATATTGATGGCCCGATCTTCGGGAAAACCAGTGGTCCAAAAAGTTTCGGAAAGTACCTTTCAAACGGCGGCCAGCCGCACGCGCTGGTTGTTGCTCCAACACGCGCCGGCAAGGGTGTAGGCGTGGTAATCCCGACGCTTCTGACGTTCGATGGATCAGTACTAGCGCTCGACGTAAAAGGCGAGCTATTCGAGGAGACGTCGCGCTCTCGCAAAGCGCGTGGTGATAGGATCATTAAGTTTTCACCATTGGATCGAGAAGGAAGAACCCACAACTACAATCCGGTGCTGGACATTGTAGCAACGCCGCCCGAACGTCGTTTTATGGAAACCAGGCGACTTGCAACAAACCTAATTGTAGCAAGGGGTAAGGGCGCTGAAGGTTTTATTGATGGTGCGCGTGATTTGTTTGTTGCTGGTATTCTGCATTGTATCGAAAGGGGTACTCCTACTATTGGCGCTGTATATGATTTGTTCGCACTGCCGGGTGAAAAATACAAACTCTTCGCCGCCCTGGCCAAAGATAGCAAAATACCTGAAGTGATCCGCATCTTTGACAATATGGCTGGAAACGATACCAAGATCATTACGTCTTATACATCGGTCTTGGGCGATGGCGGCCTCAATTTGTGGGCCGATCAACTGATTAAAAATGCCACCACGACAAGTGATTTTTCAATTTACGATTTGCGTCGCGATCCGACGAGCGTCTTTATCGTCGTTAGCCCAAATGATCTCGAAGTTGTAGCGCCGCTAGTTCGACTTTTCTTTCAACAAATCGTTTCTATTCTCCAACGCGATATGCCCGGCAAAGACGAGCCGTTTGAAGTGCTATTTCTACTCGATGAATTCAAGCATCTGGGCAAACTCGAAGCAATAGAAACTGCAATTACCACAATTGCGGGCTATGGTGGCCGCTTCATGTTTATTATTCAAAGCCTAGCTGCATTGACTGCGAACTATGAACAAAGCGGTAAAGAAAATTTTCTAGGTAATACCGGTATTCAGGTTTTCATGGCGACTGCCGATGAGGAAACACCTCAATATATTTCAAAGGCAATCGGCGAATACACCTTCAAATCACGAACTAAATCTTGGCAAAGGCGGGAACTTTTTGACACCAACATTCAACAATCCGAGCAAGGCGCAGCCCTCATAAGACCAGAGCAAATGCGACTGATGGATGACGACACTCAAGTGGTGCTGATTAAGGGACACCCACCTCTGAAAATGCCAAAGGTAAAATTCTATGCGGATCGGATCCTTAGTAAATTGCACAGCAACCAAACCGGTCCATTGCCTGAACCTGAATCCAAATCAACAGTTCAAGCCGCGCAATCTGAGCCCTTCGAGAATGCAGTGGAGGAAGACAGCCCAACATCGACAGAGCCAGCGGAATCCCCATCTCTTAAAGAGCCTGATGTCGGAGAAAGCATTGAAGGTGTCATTGAAAACAATCACACCGACGAGGAAATTGCTGCATTCCTCGGGCTGGATCCAGATGTACCGCTCGAAGTATCCATAGCTGAAGACACTACCAAAATCGAACAAGAACAACAACTTAGGCAGTTGGATCGGCTGTCGGAGGAGGTTGCAGCTGACGCAGGGTCGCCAGAGTTGAATGAGCCTGACAATGCCCCATTGCTGGAAGCGCAACGCAAACTTTTGGATAGAATTAAGAATCTGCAAGAGCAACTTGTGGTGAAACGTGGCGATTCAAGATCGCTGGCTAGCATCGACATGTGATCAATGAGCTTGAGACAAAACAAAACTGAAATATGCTGAAACCACTCAAATATTAGGCGCAAATAGCAAGCCCAATCCACCAATGATGATTGTTGCCCTTTCGAGAAATAGGAGGAAAATTTCTAATGCCCGAAGTCGAAATTTCAACTGATCAAGAAGAAGGCACGGCCACACATTCGCACGCAACGAATACCAGACCTAAGCGTAGCTATACTGAGTTGAAATCGGACATCAATAGAGACGAGTTGGATCAAGTTGTCGCATTCCTAATACAAGATCGTGGGCTAAGCATGAAGCCCGCAAAAGCAGCAAAAGAATTCTCAAGAAGAGACGGCGGCACTTTCAGAATAAATACCAGGGTGACGCGAAAGGTCATCAAGAACGATTTAACGCAAGAACAACGCCAATTGCGTTGGGACAATGCGTGTGTAACTCCAATACGGCGCGGCGTTGATTATCCTACTCCAGATCCCAATATCCCGAGAAAAACTTACAGTAATCTAATAAAGGCTTATGATCCTCAACCGCTCAATCGAGTGAAGGAATTTTTGACCGATGGTGACGGCCAGTATTTTGGGCAACGGACTGCCGCAAAAGCGTATTCAGGAGCAGACGGTGCGTCTATTGATATTACCAGAAATGTGCCAGAGAAAATCATAGAAAAACACTTCACCGATCAAGAGCGCGAGGCGCGTAAACAAGTCATTACCCGAGGTGGAAAACGCAACCGAAAAACATACGTTTCTGGTGAAACAGGAGAGCCGCTGCCTCATAAAACCTACAAAGAAATGAAGACCGCCGTCGATAAGGAACCATTTGAACAGGTTCGAGA
>JBCDFK010000125.1:0-6295 GCA_039178065.1 Pseudomonadota bacterium
CGAATTCGTTTGTGGGGAAATCTCAACTTTCCCGAAGGATTCCCGCCGCGAGGCTCCAATCCATAAACGGCAAAAAAATCAATGACAATTCCTAGTGAGTGCCCTCGATCGCCGAATACTATAAAATGGCAGCAATGCGGACAAACCGACTTTGATTTATGGTTTGCGAAGATCCGCTTTTATTCTGGAGAAGACCATACATAATTGCCTCTACATGGGGCAAGACGATAGCCCCCTAAGACAGGCTTATCTTTCAGAAAATGCCCGACCTACGGAGCGATATACAGGCTTGAGCAAGTACCGCATCAACGATTTCGAACCCGCCTGAATTTCTGCATCCGCGACCATTCCGGGCAAAATCGGTACCTGAGTGTCACCAATTTCTAGGTAGTGGGAATCTAGTTGGATGACTGCCGAATAGTAGGGCTCTCCGTTTTGATCGAGTGACGTTGTTGGTGACAAAAGAGAAATTTCTCCTTTGGCCGATCCATAGGTTTCGCTGTCATAAGTTGTTAGAATCACCTTGGCGGACATACCCTTATTCACATGTCCGATGTGTTCGGGCGCCAAGCGTATATGTGCTTCGACCTTGCTGGATTCTGGAACAATCATCGCAACGATTTCACCCTGATCAATCACCTGACCAGAATTTTTCACCGCCATGGCGTGTACGATCCCATCCGCGGGAGCATGTACCAACTGGCGAGTAATTTTTTTGCTATAGTTTTTGATTGCTTCATCCAAGAGAGAAATTTCTTCCTCTACCGAATTGAGTTCATCGAACCACTCCTTTCGCTGGTTTGCAATCAGCTTCTCCAAGGCGCTTTCGGACTCGGACAATTTCTTGCGGGCAACTTCCAACTCACTGAGGGTACGGATGCGATTCCAGTGGGATTCTTGATACTTAAGTTTGACGTCATCCAGTTTTTGGCGGGTGAGAAAGCCCTTTGAAAACAGGAGTTCCATTTTCTCGAGGCGACGCCGATAAATTTCCTCATCCGAGGTGTATTTGTGTTGATCCGCTTTCAGAACCACCAGTTCCGAGTTGCGTTGTGCAATTTTTAGCTCCGCAGTTTGAACCTCAGCGTTATTCGCCTTTACGGCGGCATCAAAATTTGCCATTTGATTCTGGAAATCAATCTCATTCTGCAAAACTGATCCAAAGTCCGGTTTTTGATCTTTAAGCAACGCGACTAGGCGAACCCGCTCCAGCAAAAGCCAATTCCTTTTCGCAACCGACTGTTGATGTTGCGTATTTACATCTGCCGCATCCATCGTAATCAGCAAATCGCCTTCTTTAACGTAGTCCCCCTCTCGAGACTCAATTTTGCTAACGATTCCACCCTCAAGATGTTGAACTTCAATCAAATCACCCACGGGCGTTATTTGGCCACGGGCCACAACGATCTCTCGGATGGGTGCAAAAAACGCAAGAATTAGCAAAGTGATGCAAAGTAAAGACAGCACGACCAACATGTGGCTAAACACCTTGTTCCAACGTCCGTCATCAATTTCGAGCGGAAGTGAAAGGTGATCATCTTTTTGTGAATCGGTTTTGCTTACGATTGTCATAACGGCGAACCAACTTTGAGGATGTTTTATCTCTAGCCCGAATTCTATAAAGAATTCATTGGTTTATGGATGTCATTCCAAAGCAGCTACAACAGCGCGAATAGAGGTACTCAGAATGAAATAATATGGTTAACAACTAGTTCAATTGATCAAGAGTTATCGGTGGCATTCTTCCGCTCTGCTATTGTTTCATCCGGCCGTCCTGACCTCAAAACCATTCCGTCTTCCAACAATACGACTTTGTCAGAGTTTTTTATCTGTTCCAGATCATTTGTAGCGACAATAATCGTGGCTTTTGCCCGAAGCTTTTCCAGCTTCTCTTCAAAGAACTCACGACCAGCATAATCCAACAATGCGAAAGGCTCGTCGAAGAGATAAATGTTTGCATTTTTGCTGTAAGCTCTGGCAAGCGACAGTCGTTGCCTAAAACCTTCAGGTAATTCATTCAGGAATTTGCCCGAGAGCCTAGTTTCAATGCCGTCAGGGAAAATCGTGCCGTCTTCTAGATCAATTCCGGCTTCGGACAGAGCCTCGGCAATCCGTTCATCGCTTGCTGTCGGCTGAAATAGGCGAATGTTCTGGGCAACGGTTCCATAAAAGAACACCGGATCCTGGGGCACATAGGCAATGGAGGTTCGCAACTCACGAATATCAATCTGCTTTAGGTTCAATCCATCGACAAAGACTGCTCCTGCCTGAGGTTGGTAGAGCCCGTTTATGAATTTCAACAAGGTTGATTTACCTGAGGAATTAACGCCCGCTAACGCTACAACTTCGCCTGCATGGGCTTGGAAGGAAACATTCCTGGCAACTGGCTGGGAGCGATTGTTGTATCGGAAACCAACATTTTCAAAACGAACTTCGCCTTCAAAGGAGCGGTGGAGCCCCTTTGAACTGTTTTCGTTTGATTCAACCTTCAGGCGCATAAGATGGTTCACCTGCCGGAATGTGGTGAACATCTGATTGAGATCGTTGAAGCTCAAGAATACCGTCTGGATTGGAGACAATATGCGCCATATTAACATCATGATTGCGATGAGCGCGCCGACTGTCAGCTCATTTGACATAACGAGCAAACTTCCGACCCAAAGGGTACAAACGCCTGCGATCATCACAAGTCCCTGAGAAAGATTCCCGAGAAGGCCATCAAAAAACTGGATGCTAAATTTCAACTTTGAAAACTGCAAAAGCCGTTCTTCGTACCTTTTTTGCCAGATACCTTCAGCACCGAGTTGTCGAATGGTTTCAGCATGCTCAACCGTTTCCATTATCAGGTTCTGGGAATCGCTACGCGCCTTCCCCGTCTGAGCAATATTTCGCTTCGTTACCGGTATTGTAATGATAGCCATTGCAGCAAAGCATGTAGCGAGGCAAATCGGCACCCATACCAGGGGCCCGCCAATGATACTGATGACCAGGAAAAAGATCAAAATGAATGGCAGATCGAGCGCAGCATTGGTCATGCGACCAGAAAAGAAACTCGAAATGGACTGGAATTGCTTAATTCTCATCAACTGGGATCCAATTGAGGCAGATTCAGTCATCGAAATCGGAAACCCAAGAATCTTTCCAAACCCATTTGCAAGCAACGCTGCATTGAATCGCGCACCGATGAAAGCGATTATTTTTCCCCGCAATATCCGCAGATAGAATTCCGTGGAAAATATAAGTACCAGCCCAACAGCCAGAAATGCCAGTGTGTCCATTGCCCGAGACGCAAACACCTTGTCATAAACAAACATCACATAAAGTGGTGTTGCCAGGCCGAGGAAGTTAATTGCGAAGCTCAGCGCCAACAATGAAAATACTTGCATGCGGAACAACAGCAGTGATTCAAGCACCCAATTGTGTTTCTCATCCCGAACATTGACTGAGTGTTCGGACCTTACAAAACAAGCGACGCTGAACACCTCACCGTCAAGCACTTCTTTTGTCCGGGATTGTTCCTCACCCCAAGATACGATCGCAACACCGTCCGATACCGAATGTAGAACACCTGGCACGCCTCCTTTTTTCAAGATCAGGCATGGCACTTGTTTCTGCGACAGTTTTTCCAATGGAATACGATGGATATCGCCTGAATATCCCAGCCGTTGCATGACGGCGGAAAATTGCGGCAGTGACTTAACAGGAATCGTGTGTGGTAATGCTTCCGTCAGATATCTAGATTCGCCGGACCAGTTCATTGAGTCCAGCAATCGCAACATACAATGTTCAAAATCTGAGAATTTACGCCCGCTGTGCTGTGCGAGTGACAACAGTCTTTCATTTTTTGACGCGGTGCTTTGTGCTTCACTATCCCGTCCGAAGGCATCGCGAATGGCTCGCTGGTGAATGGCAACCGGATTGGTTGCCGAACCATCTATTTGGTCGGCGACATTAGCTTCCGAAGCCTGTGGATTTAGTATCACCATTAACTAGCCCTCGCGCCTTGTTCGGTCACAGTCACTGGTGAGGATTCTGGGTTTGCCGGTGTTACTTCATCAACCGAGAACTTTGAAACTTGATATACATGGTCAGAAATCGCCAAATATTCAGGATGGTTGGTCACCATTATTATGGTTGCAAAAGCCTTTATTTGCATTAGGCATTCGACGATCTGTTTGTTTGTGCCAGCATCGAGATAGGCCTGCGGTTCGTCCAAAAGTAACAACCTCGGACTTTGCGCCACGGCCCGGGCAAGAATAATTTGCCTGATTGTTCCCTCGGGCAATGTCTCACTCACGCTCGCCCCAAGCTCAGTGGCATAACCGTCCGCCAAGCGGTCGATGGTTTTTCTTAGGCCGATCATTTTACATGTATTGCGTGCGACATCGACAGATGCCCCACCGTCAAAAAGAGTAAGATTCTCCAAAATGGTTCCCCGCAAGACCGATGTCTGGGGGGTGACATATCCTACCTGTTGTTGGCCGTTAGCGCGGTAGTCCATCGGCGACAATCCGTCGATCTCTACTTCGAGCCAGGGCACATCGAACAATCCAGATATATCCCTTAAGAAACTGGATTTTCCGGTTCCATCACCGCCGCAAAAAGTAACGATGGTACCAGGCTCAATATCAATACTGGTCCTGTTTTCTTCAGTAGAAGCATGTAAAATAGAGAGCTTTGGTGGACCATCGGCAGGCTGTGCAGTGCCCGCGGTAATCACCGCTGGCGGGTGCATCAACTCACGCGATTCATTAAGAGCAAGTGCAGCTGCCTGAATATCATTCCAGGATGATGCAGAGCGGAGCACCGGTTGCATGGCCCTAGCCGATAGCTGGCTCGCTGCCGCCAACATTCCAATTGTAATGTCCGAAAACACCGCAACCACCATCCCGAAGGTTACCATTGTGACAGTCACAGCACTGCCAAAGAGAGCGGAAAGAGTTTGGGCGCGGTTGGTGAGCTCGATAAGTTGGCGGTTTACCTGGGCCGAGTTCTCTCCAAGGCTTTCAAATCGCCTGGATATCAAGGGCTCCATAGCAGCTGACTTGAGGGTTAGTATCCCCCGCATTGCTTCGGAAATGAAATCATATAACCGTGTGACCTGAATTTCCTTCTCTTCCAGTGTTGCGCGCATTTTTTTTGCCTGCGCCCAGATCAGCCAACCAAAGACACCAATGAGCATCAGCGGTACAATGATCAAAGGCCCGACGATCAAACCGACAAACATGAGAAATATGGCGGCAAATGGTAGGTCGATTAAGAGTAGTCTGGACACGCCACCATAGAAGTCCGAAAGTTTGTTGATCGCCTCAATGCGCTCCATCACCTTGCTAGCTTGATCGCCACTGGCCAACCCGCCATTCCCTTTGAGAATATTCTCTATGGCGTTGAGGTTGCTTTGATGACCGAATTTCGCGGCACCCGACCCGATCAGATGGCTCCTGGAAACCCTTAGAAGGGTTTCGATCAGTATGATCACCAACAAGCCTATGCAGAGGGTATGAAGAGTCTCATAGGCGAAGCCTGGCAAAATCCGATCATATACTTGCAAAATTGCAATTGGAACCGACAACCCGAGCAGATTGATCAAAATGGATGCGATGATCAGCCTTCGAGTAAGAAATACATGCCGAGCTTGTTCCAAGCCTAGACCTTCAAGATTGCTTGCTGACAAATCTTGAATGGTAAAATCTTGATGCCAGAATTTTGGTTTCAAATGGCTATTGGAGAAACGGCTGGACGATCCACCTGTCTGGGAAGGATTTGTGTTGGATACAGACATCACACCATAGTTTCATTCGAAATTGATGAACTTGCATAGCCGGACCCAAAGACCCAGCAATACCAGCTTCAAATTCAAAACCTAGTGGCTGAACCCTTTGCGAAACTTACGATATTGGACTTTTCGAACTGAATGAAGCAGCACAAAATTACGCCTACCACTGGATCTGTTCTATCTCAAAGAAATCGATGGATGATCCATCATTAAAAGTAATGGAGCCAGATGCATCATCTGACAAGACAAGCTGATCACCTTCTTGACTTTCAATTGCCCCATTATCCAATTGAATTGTCCAATCGCTCTCCATGGACCCGCTGTCAAAACCCTTTAGTTCCAGCGTATCGACCCAGCTGTCTCCTCCACCACCATAGACGACGTCATTTCCGTCACCAGACTGGTAGATAAACATATCATCGCCTTCGCCACCGCTCATGCGATCATCACCAGCACCGCCATTCATAATATCATTGCCAGCAGCACCGCTCATGCGGTCATCGCCTTCGCCACCGCTCA
>JBCDFK010000126.1:0-6241 GCA_039178065.1 Pseudomonadota bacterium
ACCATCAGCGGCACCGTCTTTGCGGGTGCAGCAGGCAATGTGGCCCCCGGCACCTCCCCGGGAACCCTCACAATCGACGGCGACTTTGACGCCACGGCGCTTGCCTCCGGATCGGCGCCGCCTTTACTGCTTTTCTATTGCTGACTTCAAATCCATTTACCCGTCTGGTGCCAGCGCCTTTTGAGGGGCGAGACCTAAACCCGATCCTGCAGGATGTAGGATTGGCAATACATCCGCCACTACTATATCTGGGCTATGTCGGGTTCTCGATTTGCTTCTCATTTGCAATCACCGCACTGATTGAAGGCCGTATTGATGCGGCGTGGGCGCGCTGGGTTAGGCCGTGGACACTAACCGCTTGGTTGTTTCTGACTGCAGGAATTTCAATGGGGTCCTACTGGGCATACTATGAACTTGGTTGGGGCGGCTGGTGGTTCTGGGATCCAGTTGAAAATGCATCGTTCATGCCATGGCTTGTGGGAACCGCATTGCTGCATTCCGCATTGGTTATGGAGAAGCGCGAAGCACTCAAAATTTGGACGATCCTACTTTCAATTTTGGCGTTTTCCTTTGCCCTTTTGGGAACGTTTTTAGTCCGTTCCGGCGTGTTGACGTCCGTACATTCCTTTGCAAGCGATCCAACACGTGGCCTATTCATTCTTGCAATATTAGTAGTGTTCATTGGCGGCGCTTTGATTTTGTTTGCGCTGCGCGTCTCAACGCTTCGGAATGGTGGAATGTTCCATCCGGTCTCACGCGAAGGCGCGCTCGTCCTAAACAATTTGTTTCTGACAACAGCGGCAGCAACGGTATTTGTCGGCACCTTGTACCCACTGTTCATTGAGGCTTTGTTTGATGAAAAAATCTCCGTGGGCGAGCCTTATTTCAACATGACATTTGGACCGTTAATGATTCCGCTGCTCATAGCGGTGCCTTTTGGGCCGTTCCTCGCCTGGAAGCGTGGCAATATGTATGGCGCTTTTGAACGGCTTTGGTTGGCCGCAGGTCTCTCGCTTATTACTGCTTTGATTTTTGCTTATGTGCTTTTTGAAGCGCCAATCCTCGCTGCCCTTGGTATCGCCCTTGGCTTATGGCTGGTCTTTGGTGCGATAGCTGATCTGTGGGCAAAGGCTGGTTTGCCAAAAGCAAAACCAAACGTAGCTTGGAGCAGGCTTAAAGGTTTGCCACGCTCATCTTGGGGCACAGCGCTTGCCCACGCGGGTGTTGGCGTCACAACCCTGGGCATAGTTGCCGTCACAACTTTTGAAGCTGAAACTGTGCTGACCATGGCACCCGGCGACACCACAAGCTTTGCGGGCTACGAAATGAGATTTGATAGTTTGGAAGCGCGACAAGGACCGAATTATAATTTTGACCATGCTGTTTTCTCCATCTCGAAAGACGGAAAGTTTGTTGGCGTGGTCGAGCCGGAAAATCGCATATATGTTGCCAGCCGCATGCCGACCACCGAAGCTGGGATTCTAACACTGGTCTTCAGTCAATATTATGTGGCGCTCGGAGCGAAAATTGAGGGTAGTGACCAACTCGTTGTGCGAATTTGGTGGAAACCAATGATTACGCTCATTTGGTTAGGTACAGTATTCATGACGCTAGGAGGCGTTGTCTCGTTAAGTGATCGACGCCTACGAATCGGTGCGCCAAAACCATCAAAAAAGCGCGCCATTGCGCAAGCAAAAATTGAACCCGCAGAATGACTTTAGCCCGCTACATCATTTTTGCGCTTTTTGTCTCGTTGTCTACTGGTGCGGCCTTCGCGGTCAACCCTGATGAAATTTTGTCTGATGCAGCGCTTGAATCGCGCGCACGCGATATCTCTGCAAATCTTCGCTGTCTGGTTTGCCAAAACCAATCTATTGATGACTCAGATGCTGAACTTGCTAGAGACCTTAGAGTCCTTGTACGCGAACGCCTAGTGTCTGGAGATACTGACGCACAGGTCATAAAATATGTGGTGGATCGCTACGGTGAGTTTGTACTACTTCGTCCCACATTCTCTATTCGCAATTTCATACTTTGGGGAACGCCAGTCATCGTTCTCATATTGGGCGGTTTCGTAGCATATTCGTATAGCCGTCAACAAAACTCTACGAGCGCCACTAGCTCGCTTTCATCCGAGGAAGAAGAGCGACTAAGCAAGCTGCTTGACGAGTACGATAAAGATCCTAATTGAACGCACTGCTCGCAAATCTTTTACGTGCAGTTGATCGGCATCCCCGCTAGGGTTCCCTTCAAACCAAAAGGGATAAAGACATGGCGACCGAAAAGCGTGAATTCAAATCAGCAAATGGCGATGTATTAGCAGCAAGGTTTGACCGACCTGACGGGCAAATCCGCGGCTACGCTTTGTTTGCGCATTGCTTTACCTGCACAAAAGATATTCTGGCTGCGCGCCGAATTGCAAACAATTTATCTCGCCTGGGGGTCGCTGTCCTTCGGTTCGATTTCACCGGGCTAGGTTCCAGTCAGGGCGAGTTCGCCAACACTAGTTTTGCATCCAATGTCGATGATCTCGTTAAGGCGACGGAATATATGCGCGGTCAGGGAGAAGCGCCATCTATTTTAATAGGCCATTCTTTAGGTGGTGCCGCGGTGTTGGCAGCAGCCACTGAGATCCCTGAAGTCAAAGGCGTTGTAACGATCGGCGCGCCGGCTGATGCCGAACACGTTCTGGAGATGTTTGATGATCAAATCAGCGAAATTCAAGAAAAAGGTGTTGCGGAAGTAACGCTCGCCGGCCGTCCCATTAAGATTGGTAAGGCCTTTATCGATGCTGCGCGGGAAACGCGTCTGACCGATCGCATCGCAAAAATTCGTGGTTCATTGTTGGTATTGCATTCTCCGCTGGACCAAACGGTCGGTATTGGCAACGCCACACGTATTTTCCAAGCGGCCAAACATCCCAAGTCATTTGTGTCGCTAGATGACGCGGATCATCTTTTAACGCGCGAATCGGATGCCGAGTTCGCCGCGGAAATGATCTCGGCATGGGCTTCTCGCTTGTTGCCGAAAGACAAACCACAAGGTGAAGACGCTATTGAGCATGTGCGCGTTAAAGAAACGCGCGACAGCAAATTTCAAAACACCGTCCAAGCGGGCAAACATCGCTTGTTTGCTGACGAACCCGCATCGGTGGGCGGCACCGACACCGGTCCCAGCCCATACGACTTTCTAAGTGCGGCACTTGGGGCATGTACGTCGATGACGTTGCGAATGTATGCGGAATTTAAAAAGATTGAGCTTGGCGCCGTTACCGTTGATGTCAGTCACGACAAGATTCACTACAAAGACTGTCAAGAATGCACTGAAGAAGAGCAATCGAAAATGGGAAAGATTGACCGTTTCGAAAGACGCATAACGATAGAAGGCGACGTATCACCTGAAATTGCCGACAAAATCGAAGAAATCGCCAATAAATGCCCTGTACACAGGACTTTAGAGAAAAACTCAAAAGTAATAACGGTCGTCAATTGAGGCAAAGTTTCGGCAAGTATGACCAAAAGGCGGCCGTAACATTACCGAATTGTCATGCCCCGGAAAGGTGTGCGCAATGTAGTGTCATCTAAGTCTTACCTCCTAAATCAAATTGGCTCTCGCTGGGGCCTTGATAATAACAAGTGAGGTAGATTTATGAACGTACTTACTCGACGTATCTCGACTGCAGTTGTAACCGCAGGTCTTGTCGGTGCAGGTTTCACGGGCTTTGCCATAACATCAACGACACCGGTTTTCGCTGAAGCAGTGAAACTTAACGCGCCGTCTATTCCTGGCTTTGCAGATGTCGTGCAGGCCGTATCGCCTGCCGTGGTTTCAGTCAGAGTTAAGTCCAACATCCGTCCAATTGCGGATCGTCGTGGACAGTTCCAGTTTGATCCGAATGAAGAATTTGAAGACCAAATGCGCCGGTTCTTTGGTCAGCGTGATCGTGGTGGTCGTTCAGAGAACCGCAACCGCAATCGCAATAACCGTATGGAACGTGCGCGACCAATCTCCCAAGGTTCTGGTTTCTTCATTTCAGAAGACGGATTTCTTGTAACCAACAACCATGTCATCAATAGCGGAACTGAGTTCACCGTCGTGCTCGATGATGGAACGGAGCTTGATGCGCGTCTTGTCGGTAAAGACCAGCGCACAGATCTTGCTGTTCTGAAGGTCGATGAAGACCGTACTTTCACCTATGTCGATTTTGCAGATGAGAAAGATATCCGCATTGGTGACTGGGTGGTTGCTGTTGGCAATCCATTTGGATTGGGCGGTACGGTAACGGCAGGAATTTTGTCGGCACGCGGCCGCGATATCGGCGCAGGTCCATATGACGACTTTTTGCAAATTGATGCTGCTGTAAACAGAGGTAACTCAGGTGGTCCAACATTCAGCCTGAATGGTGAAGTCGTAGGCATAAATACTGCAATTTATTCACCATCTGGCGGCAATGTTGGTATTGCATTCGCCGTACCCGCATCTCTGGCAAAAGAGGTTGTCGCAGATCTGATGGACGATGGTTCTGTGGAGCGTGGCTGGCTCGGCGTGGCTATTCAGCCAGTGACCGGAGAAATTGCGGAATCACTTGGGCTAGATGAGACATCAGGTGCGTTGGTATCTGACCCTCAAGAGGACGCACCCGCAGCTCAGGCAGGCATCAGAGCAGGTGACATCATTACCATGGTAAATGGCGAAACTGTCGAAGACCCACGCGAGCTGTCGCGCATGATTGCTGATATTGACCCAGGTTCTGATGTTGAGATTACCATCAACAGATCTGGTGAAACCAGCAAGATTGAAGTTAAGCTTGGTCAGTTGCCGTCTGATCAGGTTGCCAGCGTTGATGAAGAACCTGAGCAAATCGATCCCGCGATCCTAGAAGACTTCGGCCTGACATTGATCCCCAATGATGAAGGCGAAGGCATATTGGTTACGGCGGTTGAGCCAGGTTCCGATGCTTCTGAGGCTGGAATTCGTGTCGGCGACATAATTACTGAAATCAACAATCAGGAAGTGTCCCAAATTGCCGACGTGCAAGAGTTGCTAGATGGCGTGAAGGCCGATGGTCGAAAAGCGGCTTTGCTACGACTGGAAACCAACGATCGTAGTCGATTTGTGGCGCTTCCTCTCGCTTAAAAAAACGAGTGGTTTCAATCGATGTGCTGTCGTCGATTGCTAACAGGTGGCAACGGTATAATTCCCCTCCATACCGTTGCCACCAATTTCTCTTTTCTATCTGAGTTTGCGTTGCTAGAAGCAGTTATGAAATTTCTTATTATCGAAGATGACGTCGAAGCGGCGAAGTACCTGAAGAACGCTTTGAACGAGGCAGGCCATACCGCCGACATGGCGCATAATGGCATAGACGGGTTCGCGTTAGCAGATCATGGCGGCTATGACGCCTTGGTTGTTGATAGAATGATGCCGAAACGTGATGGACTGTCTGTTATTGCCGAACTACGTGAGGATGGTGATAACACGCCAGTTCTGATCCTTTCCGCATTGGGCGAAGTTGATGATCGAGTCACCGGCTTGCGCGCCGGTGGCGATGATTACCTTACTAAGCCCTATGCATTTTCAGAGCTACTGGCTCGATTGGAAGCTTTGGCGCGCCGCGGTGCGACTGCCGACAATCAGGCATAATATCAAGTTGGAGACTTGACGTTGGACAGGTTGTCCCATGAGGTTAAACGCAACGACGAGACGATCATTCTTCAGCCGCGTGAATTTAGACTGCTTGAATACTTGATGCGAAACGCAGGCCAAGTTGTAACCCGAACGATGCTGCTAGAACATGTTTGGGACTATCACTTTGACCCACAAACCAATGTAATTGACGTGCATATTTCACGCCTGCGCGGAAAAATCGAGAAGGGCTTTGAAAAGCCGTTACTCCACACAATTCGCGGCGCCGGTTACGTTATGCGGGATAAGTAATGCTCGCCCGATTTTCAGCAATGATGAAGACTACTGCAGCGCGGCTTTCCGCGTTGTATCTTTTGTTGTTTTCAGCATGCGCTGTATTTCTTGTTTTTTACATGACGCATTTGGCTGCGGGTTTTTTGATGAACCAAACGCGGGCATCGTTAAACCAGGAAGTCTCAAGCCTTGCTCGGTCCTATAACAATGGCGGTGTTCGCGCACTTGTTCGAGATATTGACCGTCGATCACGCCGTCCAGACGCCTTTGTGTATTTGGTGGCGGATAATAATGGCCGCATTCTTTCCGGAAACATCGCGAG
>JBCDFK010000127.1:0-6223 GCA_039178065.1 Pseudomonadota bacterium
ATGCAAGCCTCTATTTCACCAACAAGTACCTGCCTAGTGACGGCAGCTTGATGATGAAGTAATCATCTAGCGCGAGGCCGCTTCAAGCGGCCTCGCTCACTTGAGAGAATTATGCCCGAACAAATTGCAATAAAGAACGTTACGCATGCCTACAAAACGCCAGGCGGACCTCTTCCTGTTTTAGACAAGCTCAACATTTCGGTAGCAGAAGGAGATTTTTGTGCTGTTGTCGGGCCGTCGGGTTGCGGAAAGTCAACGCTCACGCGGTTGATTGCAGGTCTCCTCAAGCCTGATGAGGGCGAGGTTTGGCTGCACGGAAAACAAGTTAAAGGTCCAAACAAAACCGTCGGTATGGCATTTCAGAACCCTGTTCTGCTCGAATGGCGAACCATTATTGAGAATGTTATTTTGCCTTTGGAGATTGTCGCTCCGTCTACGCCAAAATCTGAAAAGATTGATCGCGCACACGAATTGCTGGCGCTTGTGGGCCTTGAAGGCTTTGGCGATAAGCGCCCCTCTGAGCTCTCCGGCGGCATGCGTCAACGGGCTTCGCTCTGCCGCTCTATCGTGCATAAACCTGAGGTCCTTATCCTAGACGAGCCTTTTGGCGCCCTAGACGCTTTTACACGCGAAGATCTATGGCAGACCATGCATATGCTGCGGGCAGAAGAGCCATTTACCACATTGCTCATCACCCACGATCTGCGTGAATCCATTTTTCTTGCCGATGAAGTCGTTGTGCTTTCTGGTCGGCCTGCGACCACTCAATATCAATTGAAGATTGAAAGCGACGGACCTCGTACTTTGGAGGATCTTTACACCCCGAAGGCCACAGATCAGCTCAATATCCTCCGACACCAAATCGAGGTTGCGCAGGGCCGCAGGACAGAAGACAAAGTCGCATGAACCCCTCTTTGCGCAAAATTGCAGTACCGCTCATTGCAGTCATAGTGTTCCTCTTATTGTGGGAGTTACTTGTCTGGGCGAATGGCTGGCCAAACTACAAAATGGCTTCTCCATCTGATCTTGGGCCAGCCTTTTGGCAATATAAGGAACTGTTTTTTGTCATGGGTTGGCAAACCCTTTGGCGCACAGTTCTTGGACTGTTACTAGCAATCATTCTTGGCCTGGCGCTTGGAATGATCATGGGATTTTCGCGAACAATGCGCGACGCGCTTTACCCGCTACTCGTTGGGTTCAATGCCGTGCCGAAGGCAACGGTTGTTCCCATCGTCGCGCTGATGTTTGTGGGCGCACATGATTTCAATACCGTGCTCATGGCCTTTATGATTTCGTTCTTTCCAATCGCGGTCTCCGTTTCTATTGGCTTATCCACGCTAGAGCCGGAATATCGCGATATATTACGCTCGCTTGGCGCTTCAAAATTTACAATTTTTTGGAAAATTGCCTTGCCCAAAACGCTGCCAGAGTTTTTTGGTGCGCTCAAAGTTGCCGTGACCCTCGCATTTATTGGTACCAATTTGATGGAGATCGTGTCACCGCATGGCAAGGGCTTAGGCGCATTGTTTGACAGCGGAAAAACCAATTCGGATTATCCGCTCATGTTTGCCGTTCTTATCGCCCTCGCAGTGCTTGGCATTGTGCTTTACTACATTGTGGTGTGGCTAGAGCAGACTTTTGCGGGCTGGGCAGAGCGCGATACGAACTGAGGATTTCGAACAAGTACCACTTTGGGCTCGAAGCGGACCTTGGCTCAAGGGTGGTGAACGTCTGCTCAGAGCCCAAGTCGGACGTTCTGTCTCAATCTTCGCTAATCTGTTTGCGACCCAAAGAAGACATGCGGTTGTGACTCAGATTTCACATTGGATATCTCAAAAACGGACATTTGCGACGATTTTCCATTCGACACTTAGTTTTCAAGTCAACCAAATATTCGAACCTAGAGAGCTATTGTGCCCATGGCACTGCTGGTTTACGAACTCCTACGCCATCGCTAGAAAAGCCTACTTCTCGAAGGCTTGAGCTAACCACCGAAAATGAAGAGGTGCCATGCTAGAACCTGCAAAGCGCTATTCTGCGCCAATTGACATTCTTAAGATCACACCAGAAGCTGTTGCCGAGCGATTGAGCTATCGTCTTCGACTAGTAGTTGGGCCGGGGCGGGCTTGGAGCTATCAGGAGTTGTCTGGACGTACCGGAATCGATGTCAGGACACTGAAGGCATATGTTCAGGCGACGGCTTGTCCCAATCTTGTTAAATACAAACAATTACTTGCCGTTCTCGGACCTGAGATCGGAGCCGAGCTGAATGTCATGAAGGGATGGTTGCCGCGTTCCGATGCCATTCCACCAGAAGTCGTGGATGTGGCGCAGCTTCGCGAAGAATTGTCTCAGGTAACCGCTATCATTCGTGATCTGATTTCCGATGACCACGATGATCTCATCAAAGATAACAACTCAACGCAAACGGGTTCGGTGATCGATAAAGGGCTGGACGATGAGCTCTTGTCAGAAGTTGCTACTATTGAACCGATACCCACTGTTTTGGATGCGCGCGAAATAGATCTCCGCGCCGTTGTTGATCGCCTCAGTCCACAATTGCGGCAGATGATCGGTCCCGATCAAGATTGGGAATTTGGTGAGGTGTCGGAACGCACAGGAATCGATCCTAGGACTTTGCAGTCCTATCTCGATGGGACAGCTTGCCCGAATCTTGCTCGATTTCTTAGACTAAGCCATCTCTTAGGCCCTAAAATCGGTTTCCAACTTGCCACTATGATCGGTTGGGAGCCCAGATATGGCACTCCGCAACATGTCGATCGCGGCGACATTGAACGGCTTTGTCAAACCCTTTCGGACGCACAGGATGCGATGGATCGCGTCCTAAAGCAAACACCGGAGTCCCAACACGGTGTACGTTTCCTTCGACGGGGCGACCGCCTTTCTGTTCGAGAAAAAGATGGTGCTCAGTCCGAAATAGTTATCCCATTTGGGTTCCACAGATAGCGACTGCGAAACCCAAGAACCCGCTCTGCGCGCCTGCTATCAAAAACAGCGTCGATTTCAGGAGGTAGGGAGAGTTGCGGAAACCATCTTTCAACGAGATCTTGTGCGCAGTCCTTTGAGAAGATGCTTGGCGCACCAATATTCAAAAGTTCATAGTTGGTGGATTGTGCCTCCAATGAGAGGCGCACTGCCCTTGCTGCATCGCGGGCATCGATGTAAGCCCACTGGCTTCTCGCTGCTTGTTCAGGATCAGACTGACGTCGCCCAATTGCCTTTTTAAATTCTGAAGCCTCCCAGATCACGGGAAAACGTAGAGCAAAGGCAGTTAGCGGGCCCACACTTGCGTTCGACGCTACCAGGTGTTCGCCCGCAAGCTTCGATGCCCCATACCAATCCCTAGGTCGGCACGGATGATTTTCATCCACAGGTAGATAGTCTGGAGGAATAATTGGCGACGCCCAGGCGAGGCCAAGTACCGTCTGGCTGGATGCATAAACGAACCGCTGCACGTCCGCTTCCAGCGCGGCGAAAAGTACATTGGAAGTCAAAATCATGTTGTCGTTCCAGCCGTCTCGTGGATGAATTGCTGTCGGACTTGGCCATGCAGCTAAATGTGCCACTGCGTCCACGCCTTCAATGGCGGCATCCGTTTCAGCGCGATTGCGAAGGTCGACTGGACGCCAGTCTTCGCCGCTTGGGACATGCTGATCGATAGGACGAATAGAATGTCCACGTAATTTTAGTTCAGCAACAACGGCGCGACCTAAAAGGCCAGAAGCACCGGTAACGGCAACAAGCATCGTTTCAATTCCTCCTCATTAGAACTGTCCCAATTTATTTCCAAATGAGCAAATCTAAGAACTGGAAGTAATCGGGCAGAGAGTGACACTTCTGGGCTTAGCGATCTGCCCAAAGGTCATTTTCTTGCACCAAACCATATGCAATACGATGTGCTTATAGCGCAGCGAAAACTGTTTGCATCAGCCACATGCTTTCCTAAAGATACGTCTACTCAATCCGTATTCTGTGAAACAAATGCTGAAATCGCTCAGAGCTTTGCGGAACTAGTCGAATAGCATCCCAAAAGCTAAAACCGAAACGGGAGGAGAATATGCTTACGAAACTTGATGGCGGCTCAAGCCGTGCAACGCGAGGCAAAAAAGCGTTATGCCAAACTCGGCATCGCGTTTTGCAAGGAGTCTTGCTGGGTGCGCTCTGCGCTGCTGGCGCGCTGACAATTGAAACGACCGCATTGGCTCAAGAGCAGACCGTTCGAATGTGGACGTTCCTTAGTCCAGGCGGCCAATCTGGCCGCGAAGTGGTATTGAAGACCCTCATTGAAGAATTCGAGGCTAAGTATCCGGACGTTACTGTCCAAGTTGAACAACAGGTCTGGAATCAAATGAGTCCAAAATTTCTTGCAGCGCATTCGGCTGGCTCGGCACCGGACATTGTTTGGATGCACTCTGAATTTATTGGACCTGCAATAGCTGCTGGTGCGTTGGCAGATCTCAATGCGCATTCCGATATGTCAACCGATGACCATGCAGATCTATCCAACAGCCTTTACAGGGCGGCAAGTGTTGACGGTGGTCAATACGCTGTTGGCTTATCTTACAATATTATGGGGTTGTTTGCTCGGACCGATATGTTCGCAGAAGCTGGCCTAGATACAGCCAATTCTGTAAAAACTTGGGATGATCTTTCAAAGGTCGGCGAAACGTTGACGGTAAAAAATGCTTCGGGAAACACCGATCGCTGGGGCGTCTGTCAACACCTCGGATTAGGTAAAGCTTCACCAGGTATCGTTATGGCATCTATGTTGGAAAGCGACCACAAACCTTTCGCTGAAGATGGCAAGGCTGACTGGGTTGTACCATCTGCGGTTCAAGGTGTTGAGAGAGCTGTTTCTCTTATCAAGGATGGATTCAGTCCGCCGGATGCAGTCAATTGGCAAGACGATGATATGTACGATCAGTTATTTGCAGGACGCTGCGCGATTGCGGCAGGAGCGTCGGTGCGTATTCCGCGTGCACAAGACGCCGTCGGGCCGGCCAATGTAACACTGATCCCATATCCGTCGGTGTCTGGCGAGAGTCCCGCGCCGCAGTTCTTCACAGGTTGGATGCCGAGCGTTTGGAGCGGATCAAAGAACGCAGACGCCGCTGCAGCTTTTGTAGCGCACATGGTCAGCCCGGAAGCGGATGCAAAATGGGCCACGATCGGTGGGCAAATACCGGTTCGTGCATCGACAGCCGAGTCCCTGAAAGACTTTCTTGGTAAACCAGAGAATGACTATCTTCTGATTGCGATGAACTATATTCGCGATGCTGGTTTCATTCCGCCGCTCAATGCAGATATCGGCGGTTACGTGGATGATCTCAATCGTGCGGTCCAGAAAGTTATCATCACGGGAACGGACCCGAAGACGGCTCTGCAACAAGCTGAAAAAGACTACAACCGCAGGCATGGTCATATCTGACCATTTGCAGGCGCAAGCACAAAACGGGACGATTGCCGGTGAGACTGTCACAAAGTAAAAAGTCGAAGAGGGTGAATCCAGGTTCGGTATTCACGCTCCCGGCCGTCCTTCTGCTCGTTCTCGTTTTATATGCGCCTGTAGCTGTTGGATTCTATGAGAGTCTTCACAATATTCGAGGCGCTGTACCTGACGAGTTTGTGGGGTTGAGAAACTATCAACTAGTTTTCACCGACCCTACGCTTCCTCAAATGATCTGGCGAACGATACTGTTTGTCATCGCTGCAACCGCGTTCACCGTAATTGTTGCCATGCTGATTGCGATCGCCGTAGATGATTTGCCAAATCGCCTGGCGAACATCGCTCAGATCGGGATTATTATCCCGTGGGCGATCTCGTCGATCGTCGGCGCTGCCTTGTTTCGTTGGTTCTATGTCAGTGATCTCGGGTTTTTCCGTTATGCACTTTCTTTGATGAGCTTGGAATTCGAGCCATTGATGAACCCATCCACGGCAATGGCTGCTCTTGTTGGTAGCGCGGTGTGGAAAAAAGCCGGTTTCGCTGTCGTACTTCTTTTATCCGGTCTGAAGGCAATTCCGTTAGAATTATACGAGGCCGCGCGCGTGGATGGAGCAACAAGAATACAATCATTCACCCGCATCACTTTACCGCTAGTCAAAGGGCAGATCGCAATTGTTGCAATTGTTCTTGCGATCTCAAATTTCAACGAAGTGGAACTACCGTTGGTGGTCACAGGAGGAGGTCCGCTCGATACAA
>JBCDFK010000128.1:0-6195 GCA_039178065.1 Pseudomonadota bacterium
GAATGCCGCCAACACAACACAAACGGTCCAACAGCTGGTAACGATTTTTATCGTTATCGCGGGCGCTTTTGAGTTTTCACTGGGGAACATAACAACTGGCGCTATTATCGCCTGTGTCATGTTGTCAGGCAGAACCGTCGCACCATTGACGCAAATTGCAACGACGCTCGCGCGTATGCGTCAGGCCAAGCTGTCGCTGAGCATCTTAAACACAATCATGAAGCAAGAAGAAGATCGACCATCTTCAACAGGCTTTGTGAACCGAATAGTGAACAGTGGCGATTTTGTTTTCCAAGACGTCTCATTCCAATATCCGAACTCAGATCACAAGGTGCTGGATAAGATATCGTTCTCTGTCCGCGCAGGTGAGCGCGTTGGCATCATTGGCAAGATTGGATCTGGCAAAACGACAATGGGTCGCTTGCTCGCCGGTCTTTATCACTCATCAACAGGTCGAATTTTGGTGAATGGCGTAGATGTGAAGCAATATCATCCAGCCGAAATTCGCCAAGCAGTCTCCTATGCTGGGCAATCGGTCGACCTATTTAACGGCACATTGAAAGAAAATCTGCTAATCGCGGATCCCGAGGCAACCGACGAAGAAATCGTCGCAGCGGCTGCCAAGACCGGTGTGGATGATTTTGCCAAGCAGCACCCTCGCGGTTACGATCTCATAGTTGGCGAACGAGGAACGAGCCTGTCAGGTGGGCAGCAGCAATCAGTAGCGATCACTCGATTGTTGCTCGGCAATCCGAAAATTGTGTTTCTAGATGAACCCTCTGGCGCTTTAGATATGGCGACCGAGCGAGAGCTCATAGGCAATTTGGCCAATGCGTTCGGTCGCGAGACAACCCTGGTCATTTCAACGCACAGATACAGCCTACTTAACCTGGTTGATCGGTTGATCGTGCTTGATCGCGGCAAGATCGTTGCGGACGGTCCAAAAGATAAAGTTCTGGAAGCAATGACAGAGCGCGCCAAGGCAGCGCAAAACGGAGTTTCCAGTGCATCAAACGAGTAGCGATATGGCTGTTGCATTGGCCGATTATCTAACGACGATTGGAGGGAACTAGATGTCTGAGCGAAGTTCAGCAAATTCCAATTCCGTCATCTATATCGTTTTGCTGCTGCTGATTACCGCGGTAGTCTGGGCCAATTTTACAGAGATTGATGAAATCACGCGTGGCGACGGTCGTGTTATACCCGCAACGCGAACACAATCCATTCAGGCTACCGAACCTGGCGTCGTGGAGCTTATTGCCGTTAAAATCGGGCAAATTGTAAAACAGGGTGACCTGATCATTCAGCTGGATGACACGCCAACCTCCTCTGATCTTGGAGAAGTTCAAGCCAGAACCCAAGCTTTAAAGGCAAAGCTTGCGCGATTGGAAGTTGAAGCGAGCGCAGATCCAAATGCCGAATTTGAATGCCCGCTTGAATTGGACGGGCTGGCTATCTGCGACAATGAAATTCGCCTGCTGCAAGCGCGATCCGATGCGTTTTTGAACACACGCGGCGTACTTGAGCAAAGACTGTTACAGCGCGAAAAAGAGAAAGACGAAGCCCAAGCCAATGCTGCCCGATTGGAGGGAAGCCTTTCTATTAGTAGGCGAGAGCTGACTTTGCTTGAGCCGTTGGCTAGGAGAAAACTTGTTGCAGAGACAGAACTCATTCGCGCACAACGGGCAGTGAATGATTTAGAAGGTGAGTTGAACGTTTTAAACGAAACGATCCCGCGAGTTTTGGGCGCAATTAGTGAAGCGCAGCTTCAGCTTAATGAGCTCGAACTCCAGTTTCGCCAAGATGCGCTAGCTGAAAGAACAGCGACGCTCGCCGAACTCTCAGTCCTAGAGGAATCTGAAAAGGGTGAAACAACCAGAGTTCAGCGAACTGAGGTCCGCTCGCCTGTCGACGGGGTCATCAACACATTGGAAATCAACACAATAGGCTCCTTCGTGCAGCCTGGAGCTCTGATAGCTGAAGTTGTACCCACATCGGAAGAACTTATAGTTGAGGCACGCGTTTCTCCCAGAGACGTAGCTTTCGTCGTCAAAGGCCAACAGGCGTTGGTTAAGATAACAGCGTTCGATTTTTCGATATATGGTGGCCTTGATGGGGTGGTCGAAAACGTTAGCCCCGATTCAATTATAGACCAGCAAACTGGTGACACCTATTTCGAAGTGCGGGTTAAAACCGATCGCTCTTATCTTGAGAAGGACTCAAGACAGTTTGAAATAACGCCGGGAATGGTTTCTTCTGTAGACATCATGACCGGTCGCAAGTCGATCATGGCCTATCTGCTAAAACCCCTATATAAAGGGCGACAAGAAGCGTTTACGGAGCGCTAATGGCAAACAAGTCCGCAACGAAACTAGTCCCACTTCTTGAGGAAATGTCACTAGCGGATTGCGCGCCGTTTTTCCGCGCAATTACGACCTCACGCGGGCGTAGAGCACTTAAATTGGAACGTCCATTCTGGTCCACGCTCGAAGACATCTGCCAAGCCGAAAACATCTCGCTTGGAGAGTTGATCATTGCGATCGAAGACGCCCAACTAACTCAGAATAATCTTGCGTCGGCCCTAAGACAGTTTGCGCTGGCGTGGAGTGTTTCTGATTCAGAAATAATGAAAGCCAAGCTCTCCACCTCTTCTGTTCAGGCATTGCTCGAAGCATCCCCCTCGCCGGCCTTCGCCGTATCCTCCAGTAAGTCGCTACGGGCGTATAATCGTTCTTTTCTTAGATATATTCGCTTGAACCTTCCGAATATTGAGACCGACACGATTGGGCGTTCTCTTAGGCTACAAATTGATGTGGGAATCGATGAGTTGGCCGATAAACTTGCCGCCTCAGAAAACAAACCCATTGCAGTAGGATTTGCTATAGGCGCTCATGAACGACGCATTCGCGGGCGTATCAACGCCATAAAAGCACCGATCTGGTCTGAAGCCATGATACTGGGCTTTATCGTGGACTAGTAGAGAAAATTTGGTTGATCTAGTCGATCTTCTGGTTGTGCGGGGCGAAGCTCTTCAAACCATGATGGATCGATATCACCCAAACTCGCGACATCAAATGTACTCTCTCCTGGCGCTACGGCGTCAAATGGAACCTCACCTTGGGCCAACAGCTTTTCAGTAGACTGCTCTGCAACACCATGAATCCATGAACGATCATCCGAGAACGAAAATAGAGGCTGGTAGTGGCTAATGCTGGTATCACGATATACATCTTTCGCGACATTATCCAAGATCAAGTGACCTTTGTTTGTACTCACCGCAAGAACAGCATGATAAAGGTTTCGATCAGTATCCTTCAATACAATCAATGACATACTAGATGCGGGAACACCTGCTTCAAGTAACATTGCATATTTGAGAATGGCATAATCTTCGCAATCGCCATAGCCAACGCTGATCGTCTGATTGGCCGAGGCCCAATGATCTTTTTTCTTGTAAACATTGGAATCAGGCGCAAATTTAATGGCATTATTGGCCACACTGTTCACAGTCTGAAGCTTTTCAAAAAATGACGCATTTTCAAGTTCGCTCACTGTATCTGAAAATACCGAAAGCCGCTCATCACATAGCTGCGTGTTGCAGCCGCCCTTCTCAAGATCAAAGTCCGCGCTTCGAACTCTGTTCCAATCACTTTGGGCAGTCAAATTTGCAAACGAGATTGCAGATGTTCTGAAGAAACCTGAGTTGACAGAACCCGTAACTAGTCGATCAACATCGCCCGATGCCGCAAATTGTTGATCAAACGATCGACCAAAATCGACCGATTGACTTCCCCGCAGCAATGAAACCGTCGATTGAGAAAGTTCGGAGCGTGAATCAAAAATTGTCGTCAACGCCATGCCTATGGCAATCGCCCCAACACCCAGAATTACTCTACTTTTGTTACGCATCACAACTACCCCTGACGTCAAAAGGGTAGTCGACAACTTTTTATATTCGCTGAAAGAACGGCGTAAACGTTCCGGCAATCGCTTGCATCAAATTTTAGTCAAATTGCAGTGCCGCAAAACACTGATATGCATACATATATATGCAAATTGCTTAACCTTAATAAATTAACATGTTACGCGGCATATTTAAGTATGCAATTTCATCAATATATAGTTGCCCTAACGGCGAGTTAGGTGATTTATGAGGTTCAAATTGGGAATCTTATTATGGCTATCGATAATTCAACAAACGATTTTGACAATCAGCGCACTGAAACCTTGGACGATCAATTGATCCCAACGCCTGGCGCTACGAGCGATGACAGCTTGGTTTCTGGAGTCGAGGTTGCACAGGCAAGTGACCTTGGCGACGTTGCTCCGGTCGACGCTGCAGAATCGGCAGCCCCGACGGCGCCAGCAAGCGCATTTCCTGAAGAGATTATTCCAACCGCAGATAATGAAGTCCGCCTTCCCAACGGAACGTCATTTGATGATGTGGAGATCGTTGGCCGCGATCTTGTTCTGAAGCAAGCCGACGGTTCCGAAATTGTCATCAAAAACGCGGCCGTAAATGTCCCAACATTTATTGTAGACGGTGTTGTTATTCCTCAGGAAGTACTTGTTGCCGCACTTGATAGCAGCGGTATCGATATTGCGGCCGGGCCCAATGGTACCTTGATTGCCGTCAGCGGCGATGCAGACAGCTCGGGTGCGAACTTCTTCATCAACCCTCCCGGCATAGGTGAAGCAGATCCAATTTTGGATCTCCTACCGCCGACAGCCTTGCAGTTTCCTGAGCTTGAAGAGCGTGAAATATTTCCTGGCCTAGAAGAAGACGACGAACCACTGCGCATTATTTCGATTGAGCCTCGGGATCCATTTTCAGTCGATCCAGATAGTCCGACAGACATTCCAGATGGCGGCCTGCCGCCAGGCGGTTCTTCAGTCCGTGACGGCTTTGTGGAAGATCCTGATCTACCAAACGGCACGACACCTACCGAAGATGGTGAAAATGACGAGTTTATTGTCAGAATCCAAGCCGGATCTTCGCCCGTTACGAATGTGGTTTTTGATCCAGACAATGGATTGAGCGGACCTATTTCCCAAATTTCAAGTGATGTTCTGGGTGCATCTACAACGGCTGACTTTACCTACGAACTTTCACCAGACGGTCAGACTTTGATTATTTTGGCCGATGGTGTGCCAGTGATACAGCTGGTGATCGATTTCTCACCTGGTGCAGACAATATTGCGCCCGAGACGATCGGCGAAATATCAATTGATATCACGCTTCTAGAGGCGTTCCCGCATGAAGATGGCGTGGACGGTGCTGCGATCATTCAAGGCATTCCGCTACTTGCCGAAGATGATAATGGTTTCAACGATGTTGGAACTTTCAGCCTCGGCATCGTAGACGATAAACCGACGTTGACCGTTGATGTGTCAGAGGAAGGTCAATTTTCTGAAGGTCTGTTCCTGAATGTTGATGAGACAGACGACGTTCCGACCGAGACATATGACGAAACGTATGACGAGACCGATGAAGGCTCCGAAGTTCTGTTCGATTCGACCGACGCGCGGCTGATAGCATCCGGTGCCGACCGATATGCGGACGGTGAATTTAGCGATGATATGAACCCGGACGGCAATGGCGAAGCGCCAGGCCTCGGAACCGTACAGACCTCGATAACCGGCGCAGGCGGACTATTAAGCCTGTTCACAGTCGATGGTGCTTTTGGTGCTGATGGCATGGGTACAGATGTAGGCACGCTTTCGTTCGTCTTCTCCTCTGACGGACCACTTGCGACCAATCTATCGGCCACCGATGGTGGCCCGATCTCGCTTGTCTTAACTGATGCGACAACAATAACAGGCTTTGACACGACAGGGACCGATGGCGACAACGTTCCAGATGCGGTCTTCACGATCAAGATTGTGGATCTTGGCGGCGGTAACTTCCAGCTCGAGCTGATGCAGTACGAAGCCATTTTCCACGAAAATACACGATATTACGACGACCTAGCGTCTTTCGATTCTACAGAAACTAGTGACGAATTCAGAGTCTACGACGAGCAAGAATTGTTCGATGAAGTGGCTGAGTTGCTGCTAACTGGCGATGACCAAGTTTCACTTGAATATACGGTCACACGCACCGATAGTGATGGCGACAGCGTTACCGATTCCGCGCAGATCGACTTGATCAATGGCGAGACCTCATACTTCTCATTTGACGATGATGGACCGACC
>JBCDFK010000129.1:0-6171 GCA_039178065.1 Pseudomonadota bacterium
GCTGGTGCTTGGTCGCAGTTTCGCTTTTTGACACTGCCACATCTTGGTCGCCCAATGGCCATTGTGGTCATGATCCAAGCGATCTTCCACCTCTCGCTTTACGCCGAGATTGAGATTGTAAGCCGAGGCAATGGTAACAAAAACCTGCCTTATCTAATTGGTGAATTTGCCAACAATAACATTGGTGCTGCCAGCGCCACCGGTATCTTCGCTGTAATCCTCGCCAACATCGTCGCAATATTCTTGCTTCGCATGATTGGCAAGACGTTGATGGAATAGGGGGCCCACCATGGCAATTGTTGCTCAATCTACGAAATTTGGAACTTATGGCCGGCCGATCCTTGCATGGGCAGTTGCTATACTTTTCTTCTTCCCCATTTTTTGGCTTGTTTTGACCAGCTTTAAAACGGATGCGGATGCTGTGAAGCCAGAATTCTTGTTCTTCTTCACGCCCACGCTCGATAATTATGCGAACATGACTGAGAATTACGATTATTGGCGTTTTGCGACCAACTCGATCATAACATCGGTCCTAGCAACTGCAGTTGCACTGATCGTCGGTATTCCCGCAGCCTATGCGATGGCGTTTGATCCGAGCCGTCACACAAAAGATATTCTGATGTGGATGCTCTCAACCAAGATGCTGCCAGCTGCAGCGGTGTTGTATCCAATGACGTTTCTCGCCAAGGGTATTGGGATTTATGACACCCATTTTGTGATCATACTTGTGCTGACGCTGGTAAACCTGCCGATCGTCATTTGGATGCTATTCACTTACTTTAAGGAAATACCCAAAGATATCATCGAAGCCGCCCAGATGGATGGCATCAACACTTGGGGTGAAATCAAAGAAATTTTGATCCCATTGGCTTGGGGTGGCATCGCCGCAACTGCGCTGCTGACCTTTATCTTCTGCTGGAACGAAGCTTATTGGACAGTTCGTCTTACAACAACTGAAGCATCGACACTGTCGGCATTGATCGAAGGGAACCGTGCGCCTGAAGGGCTGTTCTTCGGTCGCTTGTCTGCGGTCTCCGCCGCCGCTGTTGGGCCCATCGTCGTGCTGGGTTGGTTCTGTCAAAAACAATTGGTCCGAGGCTTGTCCTTCGGCGCTGTGAAATAAGGAAAAGATCATGGGACGTATTGTACTTGAAAAGGTCGTCAAAAGATTCGGTGAGACCGAAGTTATCCCACCGCTAGATTTGACGATCGAAGAAGGCGAGTTCGCCGTATTTGTTGGGCCTTCGGGTTGCGGTAAATCTACGCTTCTGCGTTTGATCGCTGGTCTTGAAGATGCCACTGAGGGCAAGGTGATCATCGACGATGAAGATGTGACCCAGGTGTCGCCATCTAAACGTGGTCTCGCGATGGTGTTTCAGTCCTATGCGCTTTATCCGCATATGACGGTTCGCAAGAACATTGCATTTCCAATGCGGATGGCGGGCGTGCCAGAAGCCGAGCAGGAAGAGAAGATCGCAGCGGCGGCAAATTCATTGAACCTGACCGATTATCTTGATCGCAAGCCGGGCCAGCTTTCAGGTGGTCAGCGCCAGAGGGTGGCGATTGGTCGTGCGATTGTTCGTAATCCTTCGGCCTTCCTGTTCGATGAGCCATTGTCGAACCTTGATGCGGCGCTGCGCGTTGGCATGCGCCTGGAAATCAGTGAAATGCATAAGAAAATGCAAACCACGATGATTTACGTGACGCACGACCAGGTTGAAGCGATGACCATGGCCGACAAGATCGTTGTTCTTCAGGCTGGCGTGATTGAGCAAGTGGGCAGCCCGCTTGAACTGTATCACAAGCCGCGAAATAAGTTCGTTGCTGGCTTTATTGGTTCACCAAAAATGAACCTGATCGACGGCGCGGAAGCGAAGAAACATGGTGCTGCAACCATTGGTATTCGTCCAGAACATATTGCTGTTTCTACCAAGGCCAACAAAGGCGCTTGGAAGGGCACTGTTGGCGTTGCTGAGCATTTGGGCTCTGACACTTTTATCCATATTCACGGCATTGAAGGTTGTGACCCGATAACAGTGCGCGCTGGCGGAGATCTTGAGGTGAAGCATGGTGATACGGTTTACCTTTCGCCAGATCCTGCGCTGATCCACAAGTTTGATGACGCAGGATTACGCATCTGATGAAACGACTTGCTGGAAAATCAGCACTCATTACCGGAGCAGCCCGCGGCATTGGCCGCGGGTTTGCTGACGCTTACATCCGAGAGGGTGCGTCTGTTGCAATTGCTGATGTTGATATTGACGCAGCTACGATTACCGCGGCCGAGATTGGTGATGCCGCTTATCCAGTGCAAATTGATGTCAGCGATCAATCTAGTATTGATCAGGCAATTGATGCGGTCGTCGCAAAAGCAGGCAAACTTGATATTCTGATTAATAATGCTGCACTTTTTGATGCAGCTGAACCGGTGGATATTACCCGCGCAAGCTATGACAAACTTTATGCGGTGAATGTTGCTGGTACACTATTTACAATGCAAGCTGCCGCTAAACAGATGATCAAACAGGGCCATGGCGGAAAAATTATCAACATGGCGTCGCAGGCCGGTCGGCGCGGTGAAAGCCTGGTGCTGGTTTATTGTTCAACAAAGGCCGCAGTCATATCTATGACTCAGTCAGCCGGGCTCAATCTTATCAAACACGGCATCAATGTTAATGCGATTGCGCCTGGCGTTGTCGATGGCGAGCATTGGGTGCATGTAGATTCGATGTTTGCCAAACTTGAAAACAAGCAGCCAGGTCAAAAGAAAGCTGAAGTTGAAGCATCTGTGCCGGCAGGTCGCTTTGCCACCCCTGATGACTTGACTGGCATGGCGGTATTTCTTGGCTCATCAGAATCAGATTACATTGTGTCGCAAACCTATAATGTCGATGGCGGGCAGTGGATGAGTTAAAAATGCAGCTTTCAAACGCAACACTCACTGAATTGCCTGAGGGTATAATGAGACCAGACTATGATCGTGATGCACTAACGCCTGGCATCGTGCATATTGGCTTGGGTAATTTTCATCGTGCGCACCAAGCATGGTATTTGCATCGCTTAATGCAGCAGAACGAAGCACTTGATTGGGCAATCATCGGAGCCGGCGTTCGACCCAATGATGAAGCGCAACGCGAGCGATTGAAAGCGCAAGACTACTTAACCACTCTAATTGAGCTTGATCCGGCTGGCCGTTCGGCAGAAGTCACGGGTTCGATGATTGGATTTGTGCCAGTTGTAAACGGCAACGGACCACTCATTGAGCAGATGGCCGATCCCGCTATTCGAATTGTCTCGCTGACGGTCACCGAAGGCGGATATTATATGGACCCGGTTTCGAAAGAGTTTGATGCTGCGCATGATGATATTGCGCATGATGTCGCCAATCCAAGTAAACCGTGCACAGCCTTTGGTGCGATCATAGCGGCGCTCAAAATTCGACGTGATCAAGACCTGGGCCCTTTCACTGTGTTGAGTTGCGACAATCTGCAAGGCAATGGAGAAATTGTTCGGCAAACGGTTGTCTCATTGGCGCATATGATCGATCCGGAGCTTGCTGGTTGGATTGATGAGAATTGCACGTTTCCAAATTCAATGGTGGATTGCATTGTTCCAGCTACCGGACCGAAGGAGCTGGAATTAGCACGCGAGTTCGGCATTGATGATTCTGCGCCGGTTACACATGAGAACTTTCGCCAATGGGTGATTGAGGACAAGTTTTGTGCCGGCCGCCCTGAATGGGACAAGGTTGGCGCAACTTTCACTGATGATGTTCATCCATTTGAAGCGATGAAGCTTCGTCTTCTAAATGGCGGTCATCAATTGCTAGCAAATGCAGGTGAAATATTGTCGGTTGAACATATTTCGGCGTGTATGGCACATCCTTTGATCAGATCGTTTTTTAGTGACATTGCGAGGGATGAAATTGCTCCCTTTGTTGATCCGGTTCCTGGAATGACGCCATCGGCCTATGTAGATTTGATTGATCGCCGCTTTTCAAATCCGGAAATTATTGACACAACACGCCGTGTTGCCTTCGATGGTTCTTCGCGACATACCGGTTTTCTGATGCCAACAATACGCGATGGGCTCGAGGCCAATAAGTCAGTTGAAGGTCTGGCACTATCACAAGCATTGTGGGCGCGTATGTGCGAAGGCACTCGTGAAGACGGTTCTGCGATTGAACCAAATGATCCGGTTTGGGCTAAGCTCAGCCAAGCCGCAGCAGCTGCGAAAGATGATCCAATTGCCTGGCTCGATCAGCGAGATATATATGGCAGTTTGGCCGAAAATACTGAATTTGCAGAGAGCTTTTCGCGCTGGCTTGGATTGATTTGGCGCGACGGCGTTGAAGCGGCGCTTGATGCATATGTTCAGAACTAACCAAGCTACCTGCTTGCCGGTAATGATAAAGTCGGTCTTGATCACTCAACCGCATGCTTGACAGCTCCATTATTTCTATATAACTAGTTATATCGAAATAATGGGATGAAACGTCATGGAATTGGTTTCTGCCGCAGAAGGGTTTTCAGCAATTGGCTCTGAATCGCGTTTGCAGGTTCTGCAAGCTCTTGTCAAAGCCGGCGATAAGGGGCTGAGCGTTGGTGACATCCAGCAGCGAACAGGCATTCCTGCTTCCACGCTAGCGCATCATCTAAAATTTCTTGGTTCGGCAAACCTGATTGTTCAATCCAAACAGGGCCGTACAATCACGAGTAGCGCCAATTATCGCCATCTGGAGGCGCTCGCGGCTTTCATATTGGAAGAATGCTGCTCGGAACAAAGGGACGCGAAATGAGCGACGTTACGCACACTGGGCCGTCTTATCTGGATTACATGAAATCACGGCTGGCTTCACCTTGGACAATCACCATTGGTGCGCCGGTTTTTGTTGCGCTTTTGGATTTAGCTAACTTCATCCCTGTCACCAGTTTTGCAGCGACTGCATTTTTAGGGACGCTGCCATATATACTCTTTGCTGTTTTGCTTATTGCCGGACTGAAAGCGGCCGGGGCAGAATCTGTTATCGCCGAGGCGTTTAAAGGCAAGGAGAACCGGATGATTGTTCTTGCCGCTTTGTTCGGTGGGCTTGCGCCTTTTTGCTCCTGCGAAGTCATACCTTTCATCGCTGGTCTTTTGGCACTTGGTGCGCCTTTGTCGGCAGTAATGGCATTCTGGCTTTCATCGCCACTGATTGACCCACCAACACTTTTGATCACAGCGGCCGCACTGGGTTGGCCGTTTGCTATCGGCAAAGCGGCAGCGGCAGTTTTGCTCGGCTTGTTTGGCGGTTATGCGATGAAGTTTGCGCTGAAAAGCAATGCTTTTAGTAATCCGCTACGCGAATACAAAACCGCCGGTTGTGGTTGTGGTCCCAATCCGTTTGACGGCAAGCCAGTGTGGAAGTTCTGGGACGAAGCAAAACGCCGCGGTGTTTTTCGGCAGGAGTTTCTTCATAATGTCCTCTTCCTGGTGAAATGGCTTGCTATGGCGTATGTTTTGGAAGCACTGCTCATCACCTATGTACCTGCGTCGTTGATCGCAAATCTGGTCGGCGGTGAGGGAATTTTACCCATCGGTATTGCGGCTTTGGTTGGCATGCCTGCTTACCTTAATTCCTATGTTGCCCCAGCATTGCTTGCCGGGCTCACAGAACAGGGAATGAGCGCCGGAGCGGCGATGTCATTTATGGTGGCAGGTGCTGTCAGCTCCGTGCCAGCCATGGCGGCGGTATGGTCGCTGGTCAATAGACAGGTTTTTGCTTCCTATCTGGGCCTGGGCGTGAGTGGCGCAATTCTTTCGGGCATCGTGTTTCAAATGTTTATGGCCTGACGCTAGTTACAGTCGGGTTGTTTACCGAAAACCAACCCCATTTCGCAATTTGCAGAACCTTTTGCTCAAACCTGCAAAAAGACACTTGTGCTTTTGCGGTAATTTGGCTATCCGGCGGGCAGGCCACCTCTCCCTAACGAGAGGCTTGCTATCTGGAAGGATAGATCAAATGACAGAACTGACGAAACCGGACCTGCGTCCGGCGAATCCTAATTTTTCCTCCGGCCCTTGCTCGAAGCGACCAGGCTGGGATGCTGCAAATCTTGACGTTGCTGCGCTTGGAAGATCCCACCGCTCAAAAATTGGTAAGACAAAACTTGCGCAAGCAATCGATTTGAC